>JBEBJW010000631.1:0-5005 GCA_040079715.1 Myxococcota bacterium
ACCGCGGCGCGGGCCGATCGAACCGGAGGGCGCCGTCGGGGCCGAGCAGGCCGGTGATCCGGAGCGTGGCGGCGGTCGCGTCGACCACCCGATCGCCGAGCTCGGCCGGGTGGGTCCAGCTCAGCGCGACCTCGGCCCGGGTGGAGCCGTCGGCGTCGACGGTCAGGGCGGACGCGACGACCTGCCCCACCGGGGCGGGCCAGAACCGGACGTCGACGGCGGCAGCGGGCGCGTGGATCAGCCGGTCCCACCGGACCACCGCGCCGACCGGGGCGACGTGGATCCCGGAGGCGATCTCGCCGAAGATCGCCCGCAGCAGCTTCTCCTCGGGCGTCAGGGGCGTGGCGCGGACCGCGTCGGGGGGGATCACGGCCGAGGCCGTCCCGCGGCCCTGCGCGGCGAGCGCGTCGGCCAGCGCGGGCGACACCCACAGCGCGCCGAGGGGCGGTCCGGGGTCGGTTCGGTCCGGCGTCACCGCCGGCGCGTCGATCGCGTCGATCCGGAGTTCACCCACGGCACACCTCGTTCGCAGCGTCGTGGTTCACACGGATGGTCCGTCCGTGGGCGCGATGGCGGTGATGCCCGCGCGCGCCGTGGAACCTCACCCCCCGATCATCGGGCGGAGCTCGTCCCGGGCGCGCGGATCCGTCGCGTACCGGGCGATCGCCTGACCGAGCCGCGCCGTCGGGAGCCCGTACGCCCACGGCCGGATCCTCAGGGTGCCGTCCGCGCACCACCCCGCGAGGATCGCGGGGTCCCCGATCAGCCGGCGCGGATCGAACCGCACCGCCAGCAGCAGGTTCTGCTCGAGCTCGTACCCCTGGGCGCCGCCGATCGCGTCCCACGGCACCACCGCGCTGCCGGCCCGGGTCCCGAGCCGCAGCCCGTCGCGGTCGAACTGGAGCCACCGGTCGGCACCCCGGGGCAACCGGCCGACCAGCAGCGCCACGCCGGCCCCGAACACCGGGACGGCACACGCGCCGACCAGCCAGTTCTGCGGGGTCACCGCGACCAGCGCCGCCCCGAGGACCACCAGCCACAGGCCGAACCCGATCGACCGCCGGCGCGACACCCGCAGCGGCACCCCGCCCGCGACCGCGACCTCGGCGGGGTCGGCGACCTGCCGGGCGAACTGGATCCGCTCGACCACCAGCCACCCGAGGAGCACCGCAGCGCCGCCGAACGCGACCACCCCCATCGCCGACATCGCCGACCGCTCGTGGACGAACGCGATCCCCGACAGGACCGCGAACGCGGCGCACCCGCCGACCAGGGCGAGGTCCCGCCACCCGACGCCGGTCACCACCGGCCCACCCGGGTCACCGCGGCCGAGCGACGACCCGCCACCCGAGCAGATCGCCTGCCCGCGCCGGGCCGAGCGGGACCGCCACCAGCTCGTCGATCACGAACCGGGGCTCGATCGCGCCGGCGAGTTCGGTCGCGGTCAGCCGCGGCGGCCCGCGGTCCGGTGTCGCCTCGTCCGCGTTGCCGACCAGGCTGATCCACCGCCCGCCCGGCCGCAGCGCCTCGGCGACCCGGGCGGTGAACCGCTCGCGGTCGGCCGGCGCCACGCTGTGGAACACCCCGCGATCCACCGCGAGGTCGATCGACCCGGGCTCGACCGGCAGCGCCTCGAGCGCGTCGGCGACCTTCAGCTCGACCGGGACCCCGAACACCACCGCCCGGGCCCGCGCGCGTTCGACCGCGGTCGGCGCGAGGTCGATCGCGGTGACGGTGTAGCCGTGGCGCGCGAGCCACACCGCGTGGGCCCCGGTGCCACACCCGAACTCCAGCGCGCGTCCGCCCCCGCCGAGGCGGAGCACCGCCTCGATCAGCGACGGCGCGGGGTCGTCGTGGTCCCACGGGATGTCGTCCGCCGCGTACCACCGCTCCCACTGCGGCATCACCGCACCGTCGGCGGGGCCGGGGCTGCCATCGGCACCGGCGTCGCAGCGCCCCCGGCGGCAGTCCCGACCGGGGCGTCGAGCCCGACCTGGTGCATCAGGAACCCCTGCGACCGGCTGATCTGGTCGGCGCGGGTGTCGATCGTGACCCCGCCGCCGTGGCCGGAGTCGCCCTGGACCTCGAGCAGGATCGGCTCCTCGGCGCCGTGATCGGCGTCCGCCCACTGCACCGCGGCCATGAACTTCCGCGCGTGCGCCGGGTCGGTCCGGGCGTCGTTCGCCGAGCCGATCACCAGGATCGCCGGGTAGTCCGTGCCCTCCTTGACGGCATGGTACGGAGAGTACGCGCGCAGCCATTCGAACGCCGCCGGGTCTTCGGCGTTGCCGTACTCCTCGGACCAGATGTTCGCGAGGCCGAACCGGTGGTACCGCACCATGTCGGTCAGCGGGACCGCGCACAGCACCGCCCGGAACAGCTCCGGCCGCTGGGTCACCGCGGCCGACACGAGCAGCCCGCCGTTCGAGCCGCCGGAGATCGCGAGGTGCTCCGGGGTGGTCCAGCCCTCGGCCACCAGCCAGTCGGCGGCGGCGAGGAAGTCGTCGAACACGTTCTGCTTGTGGCCGAGCATCCCGGCCTCGTGCCAGTCCTTCCCGAACTCGCCGCCGCCGCGGAGGTTCGGGATCGCGACCACCCCGCCCCGCTCGAGCCACAGGGTGTAGCTGACCGAGAACGACGGATCCATGCTGATGTCGAACCCGCCGTACCCGGTCAGCAACGTCGGCAGCGGGCCGGTCGCGCCCTTCAGGTGGACCACGAACATCGGGACCGCGGTGCCGTCCTTGCTGTGGTACCAGACCTGATCGACCACGATCTGGTCGAGCAGCGCGCGATCGACCGGGATCGCCGACTCCTTGAGCACGGTCAGCCCGTGGTTCTCCGCCGCCGACGCCGCAGGGTCGTACGCGTAGATCGTGGTCGGCTGGCCGAACGACTCGAACGACACCTCGACCTCGGGCCGGGTCCAGTAGCCCGAGACCCCGGCCGACCCGAGCGTCGGGAGCGGCAGCTCGCCCTGGGCGACGCCGTCGAGGCCGTACACCCGGATCTTCGTCGCCACGTCGTGCTGGTACACCGCGTACAGCCGCCCACCGACCGGCGCGACGTACAGCAGCGTGTCCTCCGCCTGCGGGATCAGCTCCTTCCACTGGTCCCGCCCCGGCTTCGCCAGATCGGCGATCATCACCCGCCGCCGGGGGGCCTCCCAGTCGGTGACGACCACCAGCTTGTCGTCGAGGACCATCGCCTGGTGCTCGGCGTCGAGCGGCGCGACCGGGACCACCGGCGGCGCCTCGCCCTTCTTGACCTTCGCCTGGAGGTCGACCAGCTCGACCGCGTTCTCGTTGAACAGGCTCCGGAACCGGAGCAGCCACCGGCCGTCCTCGCTGAGCGACACCCCGTGGAACAGCTCCTTGTTCGCGTCGTCGGCGAGCACGAGCTGGTCCTGGTCGGCGGTGGTGCCGCGGGTGTGCCACCACACGCGGTGGTAGTAGAACTCGCCGCCGTCCGGCTTCTCCGACGCGAGGGGCTTGCTCGCGTACCAGAAGCCGCTGTCGTCGTTCTTCCAGTCGACCGCCCCCTGCTTCCACCCGCGGAACGTGTCCGGCCCGGGGGCGAGGGTGTCGAGGTCGATCACGGTCAGCACGGGGTTCTCGTCGCCGGCGCGCGCCTTGCCGTACACCGCGACCTTGCAGTCGGGGCTCGGGTAGAACCCGCCGAGCGTCTCGACCTTGTCCCACGTGTTCGGGTCGAGCACGACCTTGCCCGGATCGTCGGGGCCGGTCGCGAGGTGGAGGACCCACTTGTCCTGGTCCGCCCGCTTGGTCCAGAACGTCGACCGCTCGCCGAGCAGGCACGGCTCGCGGACGGTCTGATCGTCGTACCGGAGCAGCTTCTGGAGCCGGTCGTACAGGGCCTGGCGGACCGGCAGGGCCTCGGTGGCGGTGTGGAACTCGGCCTTGCGCGCGTCGGTCCAGGCGACCACGTCCGGCGCGTCGGCCTGCTCGAGCCACCGGTACGGGTCGTGGACCTCGACCCCGTGGAGGGTCTCGACCACGTCGCGCCGCTCGGCCAGCGGGACGGGGACCGGCGCCGGCGGGGCGACGGGCTCGGGTTTCGGGCATCCGACCAGCAGCGCGGCCAACCAGGTCATCGGTCCTCCGGGGCTGCCCGGTAACCCGTCTCCGGGGTACGTTGCCGCCGGGGGATGGGATGATCGCACGGCCGACCGAGGTGGACACGCTGACCGGGCTGTCGGAGGCGCTCGACGCGGCCGACCACGAGACGCGGGTCGCGTGGGTCCGCAGCCTCCGGCGGAGCCAGCAGTACGCGCTGTACGCGCTCGCCGCCGGCAACCCGGTGTCGGTCCGGGAGCTCGTCCGCGGAGACGGCGAGGTGGTCCGCCACTACGGCAAGAACGGCTTGTTGATGTTCACCTGGTTCGAGAAGCGGTTCGCGAAGGTCGGCGACACCGTCGTCGGGTACAACCACAACGCGTTCCCGGGGTGGGTGGCCCCGATCGCCGGCGCGATCGTCGGACCGGGCCACTACACCGCGTACGACGGCCCCGAGGTCCCGGGCGAGGTGTGGATCGACTACCGGAAGGTCCCCGCGGTCACCGCGCCGTCGTTCCCGCCGCTGATCGACAACGAGCACGGGCTGCGGGCGCTGGTGTTCGGCGACATGGTCGACATCCTCCGGCGGGTCAGCCGGCACGTGTTCGTCGGCGACAGCTTCAAGGCGAAGTACCCGCGGCCGGACCGCGCCCCGCTCCTGGCGCGGGTCGGCGGGTGGCTGCCGACGGCGCCCTTCGTGTTGTGCCAGGAGCCGTGACGCGGTCTCCACCAGAGGACCTCGACGGGCTGCGCCAGCCGGACCGGAGGGCGCGAGCGCAGCTAGAGCACCGACCGGGTAGTCTCCCGTCGCCCGCTGGGCGGTCTCGTCCGGGGGCGGGCCGGGCCTCGGTTTCGTACGCTGGGTACGCGCCCTCGGCCCGTCGCGCATGCCTGCGGCATGCCCTCCCGCCCCGCGAACGAGCCTGCCT
>JBEBJW010000632.1:0-4999 GCA_040079715.1 Myxococcota bacterium
GGCGCGGACCGGTCGGACGCTGGTGGACCTGCTGGACGCGCTCCGGGCCGAGCACGGCGAGATCCGGAACACCCAGGTGTCGGTCGCGTACCCCGGGGCGACCGGTCAGGATCGGTTGGCGACGCTGCTCGACGGGCTGCGGACCACCCCGCCGACCGAGATCGGCGGCCGCGCGGTGGTCTCGTGGACCGATCTGCAGGACGAGACCGGACGGATGGGCAGGTTCGTGTCGCGGTCGGATCGGGCCGCGCGGAACGTGCTGGTCGCGAAGCTCGCCGCCGGCGACCCGGAGATCGACGAGGGCGCGCGGGTGATCCTGCGGCCGTCGGGGACCGAGCCGAAGCTCAAGGTGTACGTCGAGGTGCTCGGGCGCCCGCGGCTCGACGCCCCGGCGCGGCGGCGGGTGGACGACGCGACCGCCGCGCTCGCCACCGCGGTCCGGGCGTGGTTGGCGTGACCCGCGTCTCGCGGCCCGGCGTATCCGGGGACTGGAGGTCGATGTGATGATCCCGTGGATGGTCGCGTGTGCGGTCGCCGGACCGACGACGTTGCCGATGGCGACGGTGCCGACGCCGGCGGCCGGTCAGCAGGTCGCGGTGTTCGCCGGCGGCTGCTTCTGGTGCATGGAGTCGGACTTCGACGGGTTGACCGGCGTGATCTCCACCACCAGCGGGTTCGCGGGCGGCAAGACCGAGCACCCGACGTACGAGCAGGTCGGCGCGCACGGCACCGGGCACGCGGAGGCGGTGTACGTCGTGTTCGACCCGAAGGTCGTCCCGTACGACAAGCTCGTGGACTACTTCTGGCGGCACGTCGACCCGACGGACGCCGGCGGTCAGTTCTGTGATCGCGGCGACTCGTACCGGACCGCGATCTTCCCGGTCGATCCCGCGCAGCAGGCGGCGGCCGAGGCGAGCAAGGCGGCGCTGACCGCGTCGGGCTGGCTCGGAAAGCCCGTGGTGACCGAGATCGTCCCGAACCAGCGGTTCTGGCCGGCCGAGGCGTACCACCAGGACTTCCACCACGTGAACCCGGGTCGGTACCTGCCGTACCGCAAGGGCTGCGGCCGCGACGCGCGGGTGGCCGAGGTGTGGAAGAACGCGCCCCCGCCGAAGTAGGGGGCTGCGGGCTGGTTGCCTGGCCTACCGGCGGCGGCGCCAGACGAACAGGCCGACCGGGAGCAGCCCGACGAGCGCGGCAGTTGCGAGGTGACCCGTCCGGGCGCGGCGTCGGAGCTCGTCTTCGGCGGCCGAGCACGACAGGCAGCCGGAGTCGGTGTCGGACTGAGCCGTGACCCGGACCTGGTCGGCGAGGGAGGCGTCGGCGCCGTCGTCGACCACCAGGTCGATCACGTAGACCCCGGCCACGTCGGCGGTGAACTGCGGCAGGGCGGTGTTCGGCTGGCCGATCGCGGCGCTGGATCCGCCGGGGACCGTCACCATCGTCCACGCGAACGTCAACGGGTCCGCGTCCGGGTCGTAGCTCGACGAGCCGTTCAACACGACCTGCTCGCCCACGTCGACCGTCTGGTCGGGGCCGGCGTTCGCGACCGGGCCCTCGTTCGGGGCGGACACCACGACCTCGACCTCGTCGGCGGCCGCGGACAGGTCGTCGGACACCGCGAGCTCGAGCCGGTACACCCCGACCCGATCGGCGTAGAACGAGGCGGACGGGCGGGACTCGTTGATCACGATCGCCGCGGACCCCGCGGGCACGGCCACGAACGCCCAGTCGAACTGGATCGCGTCGCCGTCCGGGTCGTACGACGCGGTGCCGTCGAGCTCGATCTCCTCGGCCACGAACCCGGTGAGATCGTCGCCAGCGTCGGCGATCGGGGGGTCGTTCTGCGGCTCGGCGACGGCGTCGTCGTCGTCTCCGGCCGCGGCGTCGGTGGTGCCCTCGTCGGTCGGGGTGACCGACAGCGACGGATCGACCGCGATCGCCTGGCTGCAACCGGCGAACGAAACCAGCGCCAAGCAGTAGCGCGGGAACTGCAGCCCCGAGCGGTCGAGCGGGAACTTCTGCAGGACGATGCGCACGTGGCCTCCCCCGGGACCCGTCGAGCTTACCACCGCGGACGCTCCTCCGGGCGTTCGGCCGTCACGGCGCGGCGGACGCCCGCGGCGCAGGGTCGATCGGCTCGAGCACGGTGAGCCCCAGCACCTTCCAGTTGGTGTAGGTCTTCAAGTGCTCGAGGTACCAGGTGAACCCGTGGTCTCTGGTCCCGCCGTTGCCGATCTTGGTCGCGTGGCGGAGGACCGCCGGCTGGCCGGGCGGGCCGGGGACCAGCAGGCTGACGTGGGTGGTCCACAGCGGGACGCCGGGCCGATCGACGCGGACCGTCAGGATGATCGACCCCGGGCGGATCGTGTCGGCGACCCTGAGCGCCTCGTCGAGCGGCAGCACGGCGAGGTGCATCGCGCCGACCGGCAGCTCGGCGTCGGTGTGGGCGAACTTCGCCCGGCCGGACCAGGCGGACCACGTCGCGGCGGTGACCTGCTTGTCGAGGACCACGGTGGCGCCGTACTCGGTGGTCGTGTCGCGGAGCCAGCCGTCGGCGATCGTGCCGGGGATCCACTGGAGCTCCATGAAGTGCCGCCGGTGGACGTAGTCGCGCGGGTGGTCGCCGTACCGGAGCGAGGAGCGGACCGCGCCGGCGTCGGCCGGATCGCCCGCGAGCGACAGCGCCAGGACCTCCTCGGCGAACGTCAGGCAATCGAACGCGTCGTACCGGGCGAACGGGTCCGCGTCCGGCAGCACGCCCTCGCCCATCGGATCGGCCACGTACGGACGGCCGAGCAGGGCGGCCGAGATCGCGCCGATCCGCTCGGGCAGGGGCTTGCCGCGGACGTCCCGCGCGATCTGCGCGACCTCGGGCGGGATTCCCCCGACCCCCGGGCTGGTCGCCCCAGCGGTGGTCGGGGCCGCGCCGTCCGCCGCGTCGAACGACGCCGGATCCGCGTGCGCGGCCGCTCCCCACAGCAGCGCGATCACAGCCCGAGCCGCTGGCGGTACCCGGCGGTGGCCTCGAGCACCTCGTCGACCGCCTCGTCCGGCAGCTCGTCCGCCGCGGCCGACAGCGCCCGCTCGATCACGTCGACCAGGGTGCCGTTGAGGAGCTGGCGGTGCTCGGTCGACGGGCGGTGGTGGAGGTTCCGCAGGAGCGCGTCCGTCGGGAGCTCCCCGTTGTCGCCGACCCGGAGATCGCGGAGCAGGGCGGCGAACTGGCTCGGGACGCCGTCGACCAGGAGCTGGAGGATCGCCCGACCGCGGCCGGGCCCCTGAACGTCGTCGAACCCCTGCGATACCACGGCCAGCACCTCGTTCGCGACCTCGATCTTCGCGACGGCGTCTCCGTGGGTCAGCACCGGGGCCGAGTACCGGGTGGCCGGCGCCTCGTCTGCCTCGAGCACCTCCGACCCGTCGGTCATCGAGTCCGCGACCTCGACCTTGTCGAGGTTGTGGCTGTCGGTCCGGAACATCCCGTCCTTCTCGCCCCCGCGCTCGTTGTCGGAGAAGAAGTCGAGCTCGTCCTCGCCCACCGCCTCGGTCCGGTTCAGCCAGTCGGCCAGGCTCCGCGGGGCGCCGGACGACGTCGCCGCGGCCGAGCTCCCAGGGACGGACGGCGCGTGGGCGGACGTCGCCGGGGCGGACGGAGGCGTGGCCGGTGGTGGCGCTGCGTGCGGAGCCTGCGGGGCGGCCTGCGGGGCGGCGCTCCGGGGCTCGGACGCGCCGAGCGGGATGCTCCCTCCGCCCGCGGCGACCGCGCTCGAGTACACCCGCCGGTCGATCTGCTCGGTCCGATCGTCGTCGACGTCCTCGTCGTCGTCGTCGGCCCGCGGGGCGGGTTCGAGCCGGCTCAGACGTCGGACCGGCGGGGCCCGGGTCGGCGGGTCCGCCTCGTACTCGATCAGCTCGGAGTACGCAGCGCGATCGAGGGGGCGCGTCAGCTCGGCCGACATCGTGTCTTCGTCGTCGGCGAACGGGGCCTCGTCACTCGGCTCAGACTCGGGCTCGGTCCCGATCGCCAGCGCGGCCATCGGGGTGGCGTCGACCAGGTCCGACGACACGGCGGAGGCCGGTGCCGGTGCCGGGGCCGGGGCGGACGGCGCGGCGGGCGCGCCCGGCTCGGCCAGGATGTTCGCCCGGACGAGCTGACCGATCAGCACCCGACCGGAGATCGCCTCGACCGGCAGCAGGTCGAGCACCGACGCGATCGTCCGCGGCTCGTCGTCGACCAGCTCGGCCACCCGACGGCGGAGGGGGTCCGAGCCCGGATCGGCCCGGCCGCGGATCACGAGCTGGTCCACGTCGACCAGCTTCGCGGCGTCGCACAGGGCGCACAGCTCGTCGACCAGGCGGCGGGTGTCGTGCCCGACCTGGATGTTCGTGACGAACACGGCCTTCTGGTCGAGGAACCGGGGCGCGGACACGCTCGACAGGTAGTCGCACAGGTTCTGGCGGAACCGCTCGGCCAGGACCCGGTCGAGCGGGTCGCCGAGCGGGAGCAGGGCTTCGAACAGGTCTCCGTCGGCCTCGATCAACAGCTCGAGCCGCTCGAGCTCGGCGTCGTCGATCGCGCCTGCTGCGTACAGCATCCGGACGGCCTGACGCTCGTCGTCGACCGCGGTGGCCGCGACCACGTCGCCCGCGAGGAGGTGGACGGCGACCTCGACCGCGCCGGCGCCCACGGTGAGCTTCCCGGTCGAGCGCGACTCGACCCTCGCCAGCAGGGATCGCGCGGCCGCGCTGTCTCGGGTGGCTCGACTCACGGCCGGTACTCCGCTCACGGCGCCTCGCACTGTAGAACAATACACCGAGCCCGCACCACCGGCGGAGTCCCGTCCGGGTGAATTCCCCGAGGATGCGCACGGATCCTGCGCTTCGGTCGGGGGTCACCGCGGCGGATCAGGCTCGGTCTCGGGGTCGTACGACGCGGGGCGAAACTGGTCGGCGGGGATCGCGGACGACGGGGGGACCCGCGCCCCGGGATCCAGCG
>JBEBJW010000633.1:0-4994 GCA_040079715.1 Myxococcota bacterium
GTCGCGCAAGGGGACGTGGCGGCGGCCTGCGCGGAGCTCGCGCGCGCCCGGATCGTCACCGAGGTCGCGTCGGGGGCGACGGAGCTCCGGTGGGCGTTGGACGCGCTGCAGGCCGCGCTGGACGGGTAGCGCCAACACCACGCCAGCGCGTCCAGCTCCAGGGGAGCCCATGCAGCGACCGCCCACGCCGACGCGTCACGGTTTCGTGGCCGCCCACCTGAGGCTTCCGACGAGCTGATCCATCACGTCCGGTGTCGCAATGAGGCCGGCGGCGTCCGTGTTGCACCCGGCGCTGCCGAAACAGGCACGGTTGTGTACGAACGTCAGCATGACCATCAGCTGTCCGTCGATCGGCGACGGCTCGGTGGCTGCGATCATCGTGCAGTAGCCCGCCGCCTGCGAGGACACGATGGTCTTGATGGCCGGGTCGAACTGCATCCGCTGGCCCGCGCGCGCCGCGGTGACGGCCTCCGTCACGCCCTCGGCGAGCTTGGTCAGCAGCCCGCGCGAGAAGTTCGCCGGGAAGGCCGAACCGACGAAGCACAGGAAGCTCTTGTCGCCGTCCGTGACGAACAACCCAGGTTGTTTACCAACGATGCGCGCCTCGATGTACCCAGCCGCAGGCACGAACCCATCCACCCTCCTGGACTGGACGGCCTCGCCGCCAGCGAGCGCGAGTGAGGCCAGGACGATCCACCACATAGTCGTGTCTCCTATTCCTGAGCGGAGGAGGAACCTCCGTCCAGTTCGACGAACGAGGCGTTTGGATCGGACAGACCGAGCTCGTACCGTGGGCCCGGGAGAAGCGAGCCTCGGTCCGAGCGGCTACGCGAGCCGGAAGTGGAACTTGCGAGGATTGCGCGGAGGGTGCTCGTCGGCCCGCACGCGGGGTGTTCAGGGCGCGATCGGGTCGCTGCACGCCGGCGCGTCGTCCACGTGGATCGCGAACTGGGTGTTCGGGCGGCTCGCCCGCATCGCGACCCACCGCGCGACGACCTCGCTCCACGGCGTGTCGTCGCGGGCGGTCAGCGTGGCCGCCGCGCACGGCGGGCCGTACGCGCGGGCCCGGCCGAGCGCCGCGAGGAGGTCGCCCCCATGGGGCACGGTCGGGCAGCCGCCGGTCGGCCCCGCGAGGAACCGCCCGCGCCAGTCGGCCGGATCGCGAGGCGCCGTCGGCGGCCCGACCCGCGCCGGCAGCGCGATGCAGCCCTCGGGCTCAGCCGGGGCGGGGTCGAGCGTCACGACGAGCCCGTCCGGGGCCTCGTCGACCGACGCCTGCACGCACGCGCGCCCCGGGGGCGCGATCCCGCAGAACGACGGCGGCAGGAGCCGCAGGGCGCCGCCCCGGATCCCGATCCACGCCCCGTCGGACCCCGCCATCGACAGCGAGAACAGCACCCGCACCGCGACCTCGTACGGCAGGGACCCGTCGATCCGGACCTCGGGCGCAAACCCGTCGATCTGCCGGGCCTCACGGACCGGCTCCAGGGCCGCGACCAGCGCGGGGAGCCCGAGCTCGTGGTCCTGAGGGGCGTCGAGGCCCATCACCCGGACCGGCGCGGCGTCAGGGTCCCATGGCGTCGGGTCGAGGAAGACGCCGGCCGCGGTCACGCCGATCCGCACCTGCGGACCGTGGGCCTGAGGGGCCTCGACGGACGTGGGCACCGCGACCTCGTCGATCGCGACCAGCGCCGGGTTCCGGCAGGCGAGGAGGAAGGCGAGCATCCCGGTTCCTAGCTCGGACGGACCGAGTCCACCACGGCGGTCCCAGAACAGAACGACGCATGGTGAGGGGTGTCGCCCGGACCGAACAGGGCGCCCTGGTCGAGGGTGGCTCGGGGTTCGGGCTCACGAGTGGGCGCGCAGCCCGGGGTCCTCGGACCACGCCGTCGCGACGACCAGGTCCAGGAAGGCGGCCGGACCGTCCACCGCCCGGCACAGGCGGGCCAACGTCGGGAAGCCCGCGACCTCCAGCGTCGGCGCGAGCGACCCCACGTCCGCGCTCGACCACCCCCGCTGGACCCCGCGCTCCACCCGCTCGTGCAGCGGCGCCAGCGCGGCGGCGACCGGATCCGGGTCCGCGTGCAGCACGGCGCGGGTGACCAGCGGCTCCGGCTCGGACAGATCCGGGCACACCACCGCAGACTCCGTCGCCAGGCCCACCGGCGTCATCTCCCAGCCCGAACCGCGCCAGCGCAGCGCCCCGGCGACGAAGCGCAGCGCCGGCGCGGTCGACAGCAGCGCGGACGGGGCTCCCGGCGCGACCGTACGGTGCGACGCGCGCAGCAGCAGCGCGGTCCCGGCCGGATCCCGCGCGACCACCCGCGCCTCCTGATCGGCGGCCGACCACCCGCTCGCCACGATCTCGGCGACCTCGCCGACCCGGACCCGCGCGCCGACCCGCCGCGGCGCGAGGAGCTCGGGCGGACCGTCCGCGAGCGCCCGCCCCCACGCGGCGAGGTCCCGCACCACCAGCGAGGCCGGCAGCTCGCCCCACCGCGGCGCCCCGCGGAACGGCGTCGCCTTCATCGACCGCGCGGTGCCGAGGTCGCACCGCCCGTTCGCGTAGCGGCGCGCCCCCCGCACGACCACCTCCGCGCCGACCAGCGACGCCACCGACATCCGGCTCGACACGAAGCGTCGGCCCAGCGCCGCTCCGTTGGGCGCGTCCGCGTCGAACGCCCACGCTCCGCGCGCCAACAGGACCTCGTCGCCGTCGGGATCCGCCAGCCAGACCTCGGCGCTCCGCCGCGCCCCGTCGGCGTCCAGACGCGCGCCCAGGCCGACCCACCGCACGGTGTCCACCCAGGTCTGCCGGGGCTCGCTGGTCCCCAGCACGAACGCCGGCGGCAGCGGTCCCCCCGCGCGGGCCGCGCGCGCCCGGCTCGCCACCTCCGCCGCCCACCGCGGGCCGCAGGCGGGATCGAACCGCGCGGACTGCGTGTCGTACCACTCCTTGTGCCGCTCGAGATCCTGCAGCGCGTCCGCGAGCCACGCTGCCCCCGCCTGCTCCGCGACAACCCGCGCCTCGGCGAGCGCGCCGGCCCCTGCCTGGTCCGCGACCCCCTTGCGCAACAGCTCGACGACGGCGGCCTCCGCGCGGTCCGAGACCTCGGTGGACCCGGCGCTCGCGCGGCCGAGCTCGACCACGCCCCCACCGGGCGCGGCACGGAACGCCCACACCGCCAGCACCAGGTGCGCGCAGCGCCCGCCCAGCTCGCAGTCGCACCGCGCGAACGCGAGCTCGCGCGGGACCAGCAGCTGCACCGTCGACGACGGCAAGCGCGCGACCGGGCTCGCGCCGGCCTCGACCTCGACGACGCACGACCGCGCGCACGCCTGGTGCGCCCGCCGCAACGCGTCGGCGCCGCAGACCGCGACCAGCGCCTCGTCCGAGGTGGCGCCCGGGTCCCACGGCTCGACCGGAGCGGGGTCCTCCGCAGCCTGCTCCCGGTAGACCAGCACGGTCGCGACCCGGTGACGACAGGGGCCCAGCGACCCGCAGCTGCAGGTGCCGAGGGGGGGATCGGCGCCCCGGGCGATTCGACAGACGGCGCCGTCCGGCGATCGGCCCACCACCGTGCCGTCCGCCTGCTCCTCCACCGTCGGACCCCGTCCGGCCGCGATCTCCGCCGTCGCCCGCTTCACGAGGCCGACGTTCGCCAGCTTCGCGAGCGCGTCCGGGCCCAGCGCGGCCAGGTCGGCCCGCATCAGCCCAGCACCTCGGCGAGGAACGCCACGAGCTGGTTCGGCGTCATCGCCCCGACCTCCGCCCCCACCTCGACCAGCCTCCGTCCGAGCTCCGCGTCGTAGACCGGCTCCGCCTGCGCGTCCAGCGCGGCCAGCGCGAGGAACCGGCCCCCGGCGGAGGTGATGCGCGCGACCGTCCGCACGAGCGCGCCGGCGTCGCCTCCCTCGAACAGGTCCGACACGAGGACCACGACCGCGCGCCGCGGCTGCACGATCAGCGACTCGGCGTACCGCACCGCGCCGGCGATGTCGGTCCCCCCGCCGAGCTGGACCCGCATCAGCAGCTCCACCGGGTCGGTCACCTGGGGCGTGAGGTCCACCACCGACGTGTCGAACGCGACGAGGTGCGTGCGGAACGAGGGCAGGCCCCACAGGCAGGCCGCGGTGACAGCGGCGTGGACCACGGAGCCCACCATCGACCCGGACTGGTCCACCAACAGCACGAGCTGCCACTTCGTGCCGTCGCGGCGCAGGCTGCGGCGGAACCGCGGGCGGTCGACGATCAAGCGCTGGCGCTCGACGTCGAACCGGTGCAGGTTGGCGCGCAGGGTGGCCGCCGCGTCGAACCGGGCCCGGAACGGGTGCCGCGTGCGGTGGAGCGACCGGGAGCCCCCGAACGCCACCCGCACCTCGCGGGCGAGCTTCTCCACGAGCCTCCGGACGACGCGCTGGACCAGCTCCCGCGCGAGCGCGAGCACCCGGGGCTCCATCAGCGCCTTGGTCTGCAGGACCGCGCGCAGCAGCGTCTCGCTGGGCTCGACCCGCCGGAGCACCTCCTCGGACGTGACGACCTCGTGCAGGCCGAATTCCTCGATCGCGTCGCGCTGGAGCCGCTCGACGGCGTCCTTGGGGAACAGGCGCGTGATCTCGCCGATCCACTCGGGCACGGTGAGCGACGACGGTGCCAGGTCGGCGCCGCGCACGTCGCGCTCGGCGTGGGTCCGGTCCCGGTCGTACAGCCAGTCCAGCGCGGCGTCGATCGCGGCGACCTCGCCCTGGGCGGGGCCAGCGGACCCGAAGGCCTCCGCGCTGGCCTCGCCGAGGATGTGGCGCCAGCGGACCAGCGAAGGGTCGAGCGCTCCGCTCATGGCGTCCTCCCGGTGGTCCCGAGGTAGCGCGCGAGCCGCTCCGCGAGGCGCTCGTCGAGGGCACGCGCGCCGGGGACCTCGGCCGGGGCCGGCTGGAGCAGCGTCGCGGCGTCGGCGACGCGTCCGGCGCGCCGCAGGAGCGCCTGCGCGATCTGC
>JBEBJW010000634.1:0-4978 GCA_040079715.1 Myxococcota bacterium
CGATCGCCCGGTCGACCGCCGCCACCAGCGAGCCGTCGCGGATCGCCGCCACCGCGGCCGCGATGTCGTCCGCCGGCGCCTCGGCGCCGAACCGCGGCGCGAGCAGGGCGAACACCGGCGCGGTGCCGTCGCCCAACCGGCCCTGTTCGCCGCGGCGACGCATCCGGATCCCCCGGACCGCGCACAGCAGCTCGATCGCGATCACCTGCTCGGCCAACCGGAGCACGTCGTTCGCCCGGCGGGCGGCCGCGGTGCTCATCGCCACGTGGTCCTCCTGGTCTTCGCAGGTCGGGATCGAGTCGGCCGAGTTCGGGAACGCGAGCTGACGGGCGGTCGACACCGCAGCCGCGGCGGCGACCTGGGGCATCATCAGCCCGAGCCCCGGCTCGTCGACCAGCAGCGGCGGGAGGCGCGCCGACAGGTCTCCGGTGGTCAGCCGGTAGGTGCGCCGCTCAGACATCGCCGCCAGCTCGCACAGCGCGAGCTTCAGGTGATCGCAGGCGAACCCGATCGGCTCGCCGTGGAACAACCCGGCGGAGAACGCCTTGTTCGCGTCCGGCTCGTCCATCAGGACCAGGGGGTTGTCGGTGGCTGCGTTCAGCTCGATCGCTACTTGACCGGAGGCGTAGGTCAACGCGTCGCGGACCGCCCCGACCACGGTGGGCGTGCACCGGAGGGAGTACGCGTCCTGGACCTTGTCCGGCACCGAGTCGGCGAGCGAGCTGCCGGCCAGCAGCCGCCGGAGGTCTGCGGCGACGCCGACCGCACCGGGGAACGGCCGCAGGGCGTGGACCGCCGGGTGGAGCGCGCGGGTCGTGGCCCGGAGCGCCTCGAACGACAGCGCCGCCGCGATCTCGGCGCACGCCACCAGGTTCTGCGCGTCCACACAGGTCAACGCCGCGATCCCGGTGGTGAGCTGGGCTCCGTTGGTCATCGCGAGGCCCTCCTTCGGGCCCGGCACGAGGCGCGCGATCCCGGCCCGCGCCATCGCCTCCGGGGCCGTCAGGCGCTCGTCCCCGAACCACGCGACGCCGTGCTCGCCGCCCTCGCCGTCGAACACGACCAGCCCGAGGTGGGCGAGCGGCGCGAGGTCCCCCGACGACCCGCACGAGCCGCGGCTCGGGATCTCCGGCACCACCCCCTTCTCGAGCATCGCGCACAGCGTGTCGACCAGCGCCGGCCGACAGCCCGAGGCCCCCTTCGCCAGCGCGTTCGCGCGGAGGACCATCATCGCGCGGGCCTGCTCGCGCGGGACCGGCGGCCCGACCCCCGCCGCGTGCGACCGGATCAGGTTCCACGACAGGGCGCGGATCTGCGACCCGTCGATCCGGACCCGGGCGAGCGAGCCGTACCCGGTGTTGACGCCGTACACCGGCAGCGGGGCGCCGTCGTCGCCGGTGAGGTGGCCCGCCGCCGCCTCCCCGACCCACGCCGCCGAGCGCTCCATCCGGGTCCGCGCGTCCGGCGCGAGCCGGGGCACCGCGCCGCCGCGGGCGATCGCCGCGACCACCGGCAATGTGAGGTGCTCGCCGTCGAGCCACGCGATCGCCACCAGGCCTCCCGAGCGGCCGCCTTAACGCATCGGCGCGTCGATGGGATCCGGGCGTCCCCGCGCTCCGCGCGGTCGGCCTTCCTGCGGGGTCGGTCGCTCCGCTCCCTCCGTCCTCGCGGGGCTCGGACCGCTCGCTGCTCGCGCCCTCCGGTCCGCCTGACGCGAGCGTTCGCCAGCACGCCAGTACGCGTCGTACCGGTGGGCGCGCGAGTGCGACGACGACGACCTCAGCCGGGTCGACCCGCTCGGTCCGTAGCCCGCCCGACACCGCCGGGTCGACCGGGGTACGCTGGGTCCATGGACGACGGGGTTCGGGCGGTCGAGCGGACGGTGGCGCGGGCGCGGGTGCGGCTCCGGCTGCGGGCGATGGTCCGCGCCGGGGCGATCGGGGTCCACCTCGGGGCAGCGGCGGCGATCGCGGCGATCGTCGCGGCGAGGCTGATCGCCTTGCCGTGGCCGATGGCGCTCGCGATGGCAGCGGTGGCGGGGTCGGTGCCGCTGGCGTTGGCGACGGCGGTCGGGTGGCTCCGGCGCGGCCTGGATCGGCGGTCGGTCGCGCTGCTGGTGGACCGGTTGGGTGCCACCGACGAGCTCGTGTTGACCGCCCTCCACGTGTCGGTTCCCGGGGGCCCGGACGACCCGAACCGCGCGTCGATCCTCGGCCGGGTCGCGTCGAACCGCCTCCCGGATCCGCGGGTCCTGTTCCCGATCCGCGTACCGCGCCACCTCCGGTGGACCGCGGCCGAGCTGGTCGTCGCGGCGGTGGCCCTGTTCGCGGTGCCGCCGGCGGTCGATCTGCCGCGGTGGCTCGGGGGCCCGCCGGATCCGGTGGAGGCCGAGGCCGAGCGGCTCGAGCAGCGGATCGACGCCGCGGGAGACGACGGCGCCGCGCTGCCCGACACGCTCCGCCGCGAGGTGGACGACACGGTGCGCGATCTCGCCGACGGCGACCTGTCTCCGGCCGAGGCGGAGCGCCGGCTGGCCGAGCTCCAGGACCGGGTCGCGGCGTTCGAGAAGTCCCTCGCGCCGTCGGCGGACCTGTTGGACGATCTCGCGAAGGCGGCCCGGGCCCTCGACGCAGAGGCCACCGACGCGCTCGGCCAGGCCCTCGAAGACGGCGACCTCGACCGCGCCGCAGACGCTGCCCGGGACCTGTCGACGTCGTTGTCCGAAGCGAGCCCCGCCGAGCGCGCCCGCGCGGCCGAGTCGCTGAAGGACGCCGGAGAGGCGCTGCGCCAGAGCGCGGATCCGTCTCTCCAGCGGGCCGGCGAGGCGATGGAGCAGGCCGGCGAGGAGCTCGCGAGCAACCCGAGCGCCGGCTCGCCCAGCGGCTCGCCCAGCGCCGGTACGCCCAGCCCCGAGTCACCGCCCGGCTCCGAGGGTTCCCAGGGCTCCGAGGGCTCCGGGGGGCTGACCCCGGCCCAGGCGCAGGAGCTCGGCGAGCAGCTCGCGCAGGCCAAGGCCCTCGGCGAGAAGCTCGCGTCCGACCGGAAGGCGCTCGAGCAGTCCCAACAGCTGAACGGAGCGCTCGAGGGGTCGCGCCAACGGCTCGGCGGCAGCCCGCAGGTCGCGGACGGCTCGATGTCGGGGAGCCCGAACGACGGGCAGACCGGCGACGGCGAGGGCGCGCCCGGCCCCGGCGACGGCACCGGCCCGACCGGGGACGGCCGGAACGGCCAGGGCGTCGGCCAGGACGGTCAGGGCGCGTCGGTGGGTACCGGTCACACCTGGGAGGACCAGGGCGAGTCCGGGTCGAGCGCAGCGACGTCCGGCGCCGAGGGACGCCAGTCGGACCGCAAGGGCGGGACCCACGTCGACGACTTCCAGAAGCTGTACGAGGGGCTGCGGCTGAAGGGCGCCGAGTCCCTGCTGGCCGGCGTCGAGGGTCGGATCGACGAGCAGGGCCGAATCGATCAGCTCCCGGTGCGGATCACCACCGGCGACGAGGACGCCGCGGCCGCGACCGTGACGCTCCCGGCGCAGTACCGCGAGGCCGCCACCGAGGCGATCGAGTCCGAGGTGATCCCGCCGGCGTACGAGCAAGCGGTCAAGCAGTACTTCGACGCGATGAACTGACCGAACGTCGACGGAAGGGTGCCCAGACAATTTCCCTTGGGGAGGGGAGCGGTCGACACACAGGTCCGCGGGTGGATCCAGGGAGCGAGCGATTGTCCGGTGCACCCTGAGCGTCGCGCGCGGGTTAGACCGGCCCATGCGCCGTCCTGCCCAGTTCTGGCTGCTACCCACGACGCCGGACGAAGGCAAGATGTGGCTGACCTGGCTGGTCCGCCTCCGCTGGCTCGCGCTGTTCGCGCAGGCGGTCACGCTGTCGTTCGTGTTCCACCTGCTCGACGGCCTGGTGCCGATCGTGGTGTGGATCGGCACGATGACGGTGCTGGTGGCGGCGAACCTGTGGTCGGTCGGGCTGCTGACGCTCCGCGAGGAGGTCGACTCGGGCTCGATCCTGACCCACCTGCTGCTCGACGTGATCGCGCTGACCGCGTTCTTCGCGATCGGCGGCGGGCCGGACAACCCGTTCACCACGCTGTACCTGGTCCACATCGCGATGGCCGCGGTGATGTTGCCGCCGCGGCTCGCCGGGGTGGTGCTGCTGTTCGTGATCGTGGGGTACACCGCCCTGTTCGCCCACCACCTGCCGCTCCACACCGAGAACCACTCCCTGCCCGAGGCGATGCTGATCCGGCTCGGCCAGGGGCTCGCGTTCGGCATCTCGAGCCTGTCGATCGCGGTGTTCGTGGTCGGGCTCGCGGCCTCGCTCCGGCGGCACAAGGAGCAGCTGCTCGAGGCCCGCGACCGGACGGCCCGGACCGATCGGCTCCGGAGCGTCGGGACGCTCGCCGCCGGGGCGGCCCACGAGCTGAACACCCCGCTGTCGACGATCTCGCTCCGGATGCGGCGGATCCGCCGGCGCCACGCGGACCTCGACACCGTGCGGGACCTCGACGCGATCGACGACCAGGTCGAGCGGTGCAGCTCGATCGTCGAGCGGCTGCTGGTCGGGGCCGGGGATCCCACCGCGTCGGACATCGAGCGCAGGCCGATCGGCGCGATGGTCACCGAGGCGATCCGGATGTGGTCGAAGGGCACCACCCTGGTGGTCCGGATCGAGGACGACAGCGCCGGCGCCGAGGTCGAGCTGCCGCGGGTCGCGTTCCAGCAGGCGCTGATCAACCTGCTCGAGAACGCGCGGGAGGCTCAGGAGGCCGCGGGCTCGTTCGAGCCGATCGAGATCTCGATCCTGTACGCCGGCGATCAAGCCGTGATCGAGCTCGCGGACCGCGGGATCGGCCTGCCGGAGAACGCCGACCAGGTGGGCGAGCCGTTCTTCACCACCAAGGCCACCGGGACCGGGCTCGGGGTGTTCGTCGCGCGGGCGGTCGCCGATGGGGTGGGTGGGGGATTACA
>JBEBJW010000635.1:0-4976 GCA_040079715.1 Myxococcota bacterium
GCATGCGCGACGGGCCGAGGGCGCGTACCCAGCGTACGAAACCGAGGACCGGCACGTCCCCCGGACGAGACCGCCCAGCGGGCGACGGGAGGGTTTCTGTTCGGTGCTCCTTGGACCGGAGCTCCGCGACGTCGCTGCGCACCAGCAGCGCCAGGGTCGGCGCCACCGCGTCCCAGTCGACGCGGTCCGGCGCCCGCGCCAGCAGGGCCCACCGGATCCGCTCGGTCCCGTCCGTGAACGCGCCGCCCACCACGCGGGGTCGCCGAGGCCGAGCTGGAGCGCGAGGTGCACGGCGTGCTCGCCCTCTTCGTCGCCGGCGTGCTGCTCGGCGATCGCGCGCACCGCGTCGCGCTCTCCGTACGAGGCCAGCACGGTGAGCCAGTGCCGACGCACCCCCGAGCTCGGCTCGCCGTCCAACCGGAGCTCCCCCGCGACGTCCGCCCCGAGCCGACGGCCGAGCTCGAACGCCGCCTCCACCCGGGCCGGTGGATCGCCGTCGCGCACGCACCGCCGGAGCTCGTCGTCCGATCGCGGATCCCGTGTCGACACACTCGCCTCCCCCACCGAACGAGGCTACCCCGCTCGGACCGGAGCTCGCATGGACCGACCGCTCGTCCTGTTCGTGGACATCGACGACACCCTCGTCCGCTCGTTCGGCAGCAAGCGGATCCCGATGACGTCGGTGATCGAGCGGGTCCGCGCGCTGCACGCCGAGGGCGCGGTGCTGTACGGCTGGAGCTCGGGCGGCGCCGACTACGCGCGGGCCACCGTCGCCGAGCTCGCGCTGGCGGACTGCTTCGTCGCGTACCTGCCGAAGCCGGACGTGTTCGTCGACGACGTGCGGATCGAGGCCTGGCGGGGTGCGGTCCAGCTCCACCCGAACGAGCTCGCCCACCGCGACCTCCGCCAGCTCCGGGAGCTGGTCACCGCCCCACGCCGCTGAGCGACAATCGGCCCCGCGAGGTCCCCGATGTACCGCCCGATCCCGCTCGACGATGCCCTCGAGCTGTTCGACCCCCAGACCGGACACCGGATCCGGCTCGACGCGCCCGCCCGCCAGGGGCTCCGCCACGGGCTCCGCCAGCGCGCGCCCCGCGCGGTCCAGTTCGCGCTGACCAACCACTGCAACCTGAGCTGTTCGTTCTGCAGCCGCCCGGTCGACCGTCGCAGCGCCTGGACGGTCGCGTCCGCGCTCGAGCTGCTGGCGGACCTCGACCGGCTCGGCGTCGCCGAGGTCGCGTTCGGCGGCGGCGAGCCCCTCGTGTTCCACGGGCTGTTCGAGCTCGTCGATCGGCTCGCCCGCGAGACCCGCCTCGCGGTCCACCTCACCACCAACGGGGTGCTGCTGTCGGACGACGCGCTGGCGCGACTGCGCGGCAAGATCGGCGAGATCCGCCTGTCCCTGTACGACGACAACGACTGGCGCGCCACGGTCGCGCGGCTGGTGCGACACGGCCAGCGGTTCGGTGTCAACCTGCTGGTGACCCCGGACCGGCTCGGCGACCTGCCGGCGCTGGTCTGCGAGCTCCACGCGCTCGGGTGCCGCGACGTCCTGCTGCTTCCGGTGATCGGGCACCCGTCGCTCGCGCTCGACCGTGACCAGACCGGCCACCTCGCCGCGCTGCTCCTCGACCCGCCGTGGCCCGCGCTGACGATCAAGCTCGGGGTGTGCTGGGACGAAGGACTGGCGCACCTCCCCCGCCTGTTCCCGTCGTCCGACTGCGGCGCGGGGCGCGAGTTCCTCGAGATCACCTCGGATCGCCAGGTGCGGGCGTGCTCGTTCCACGCGGCGTCGACGCCGTTCGCGACGGCCGTTGACGTCATCGCCCAGTGGGAGGCCGCGGGTGCGGCGCTCCGCGCCCCGGCCGGTTGCGCCGGGTGCCCGCGCCTCGACGGCTCCGCCCCAGCGCCCGTCCCGTTCGTCGAGCGGCCGCTCCGGGTGCGCGTCCACTCGGCGTTCGCGAGCAACAACAGCGGCAGCTACACGCTCCTCGGGTCGTTCGCCACCACCGCGCGGGCGACCGAGATCACCGCCCTGCTCACCCGCCTGGTCGCCGACATGCAGGCCGGGGGCGAGGCGAACCCGCTGATGGAGCTGTTGTCCGCCGCTGGCATCCCCGCACCTCCGGACGTGGGCAAGACCGACGATTGGCCGGCGGAGTGGAGCAGCCCGCCCGAGGCGGTGCAGGTCGGCGGCCAGGTCTGGTGGTACGCCGCGTACACGGTGACGATGCCCGAGCAGCTCGGGCACTGGTTCTACGCGATGGGGGGACGGGTCCAGGCCGAGCTCGACCACGCCCACCACCCGCTCCTCGCGCAGGTCTCGCTCTGGCCGGACCTGCCGTGGAACGAGCGGCGGACGACGCCGCTCCAGCCGCTGATCGACGCCCTGCGGGTCGGCCCGTTGGCCCCGCCATCGGGTGAGGCGGAGGGCGTCGAAGCGAGGGTGCGGGAGAGCGACTGGGCCGGGATCGAGGTCCTGTGGCGCGGACCCACCCCGGAGGCGATGCGCGCCCTGGTCGGCGCGGCGCAGGCGCTCGGCCTGCGGTGCCGCGTGTCGCTGTCGGAGCTCCCCAGCGACGACGTCGACCTCGACCTGCTGTGGTGACCGGCGGACCCGTCAGGCGCCTTCGATCCGCCGCGGATCCGGCATCCGGGTGGACAGCGCCCGCGACAGGTTGACCCCGAACCCGAGCGTCCGCTGGACCTGCGGGTCGCCCAGGACCCGCAGCAGCCCGAACAGCCCGACCCGCTCGGCCGGGGCCGCCACCGCCGCCGCCGTCGCCTCGTTCGCCGCCTTCAACAGCCCGATCGTCGCCGGGGCGAGGTCGGCGGCGTCGAGCAGCGCGCGCAGCGTCGGGGTCCGCTCGTGGAGCAGCGCGGCGAGCTCGAGCGTCTCGCGCGACGTCAGCGCCCGGAGCGCGTTCGTCAGCGTCGCCTCGTCCACGTCCGCGAGCTGCCGCATGAACGGACCCGCGAGCCGCGCGAGATCCGGCGCGAGCGCGATCACCGTCTCGAGCGCCTCGATCGTCCCGTCCTTGGTCGCGACCTTCAGCAGCTCGAGCCCGGCGGTCGCCGGCTGTTCGAGGTCCTCGATCGTGCCGATCCCCGCGTCCGACGCGGCGCGATCGAGCATGTCGAGGGTCCGCTCGACCTGACCGATCGTGTGCTCCATCCGCGGCAACCGGGCCGTCATCCGCGCGAGCGACTGCGTGCCGTCTTCGGTGTCCGCGATCGACGCGAGGATCTCCGACACCCCGGCCAGCCCCTTCAGCGTCGCCGGGTTCGACATCGTCACCAGCGCGTCCAGACCGGCCTCGATCCGGGTGTCGATCCCGGCGACGCCGCGGCGGGCGGCCCACCCGCGGACGGTCTCGGTGACCTCCTCGAGCAGCTCGGGCCCCGCGGCGGCGAAGTACGCGGCATACTCGAGCTTCGGTGCCAACGCCGCGAGGCGGGTCAACGACTCCAGCGTCTCCGGGTCCGACAGCTCGAGCATCGCCTGGTACAGCCGCTGCTCGACCCCGGCCGGGCCCTCGGCGGTCGCCCGTTGCTCGAGCACCGCGGTCGACGCCCGCAGGACCGGGCTGAGGTGCGGCGCCCGCTGGCCGAGCTGGCGCAGGAGCTCGAGCTGCTCGGCGCCGGTGTACACGATCAGCAGGTCGGTCGCCTGGCTCAGCCGGTGGACCAGCACGTGCGGATCGAGGCCGTGCTCGGCGGACTTGGTCCGGGCGAGCTCCATCGCCTCCTCGAGCAGCTCCGGCCCGGCCGCGGCGAAGTACGCCGCGTACTCGAGCTTCGGTGCCAGCCCGGCGATCCGGATCAGCGACTCCTGGGTGTCCGGGTCCGACAGCTGGATCAGCCCGTCGACCATCCGCTCCTGGAGCTCCTGGCGGCCCTCGTACGCGGTCCGCTGGCCCAGCGCGTCGGCCGCGGCCTCGGCCAACGGCAGGTAGTGCGGCATCAGCACCGAGAACCGCCGCAGCAGCTGCAGCGTCTCCCCCTCGGTCAGCGCGGTCAGCGTCTCGGCGGCGCGGCGCACCCGGAGCTCCACGTCCGCCTGGTCGAGGCCGAGCTCCCGGATCCGGGTGTGGGTCGTGGCGAGCGCGTCCTCGAGCAGCTCCGGACCGGCCGCCGCCAGGTACGCGGCGTACTCGAGCTTCGGGGCCAGGGCCAGCAACCGCGTCAGCGACGCCATCGTCTCCGGGTCGCCGAGCTGAACCATCAGGTCGGACATCTGCTCGGCCACCGGCTCGGCGCCGTGAACCGACGTCAACGCGGAGGTCGCGGCGTCGAGCGCGTGACCCGACAGCGTCGCCCCGGGTCGGGCCTCGATCAGCGCGGCCAGGCGGCCGATCGCGCCTTCGAGGCGGTCCATCCGGGCGGAGAGGTCGTCGAGGGTGGTCATGGGGACTCCGAACCGCGCGCCTGGGCGCGGATCCAATCGAGCCAGCCGTCCAGGCTGTACGCGAGCTCGCGGAACCCGAACGTCGTGCCGGAGGTGAGCTGGAGGCGACCCACGTCGCGCGCCTCAGCGGCCGACCGGGGCGAGCAACCACGCCGCCCCGACCCCGATCGCGGCGACGCCGCTGGCCGCGGTGAGGGCGCGGACCGCGCCTGGTCCGAACGAGCGGGACAGCGCGCCAATCCCAGCCGCGAACATGGACATCGACGCGACCGCACCCGCCAGGAACCCGCCGAGGTACACGAGGGCCAGCAGCGGCGGGAGGGCGAGCGCCGGGACGACCGCGAGCAGGTGGCCGGTCCCGGCGGCGCCGTGGAGGACCCCGACCCCGAGCGCGGCGTGGACGTGGCCTGGGTGGTCGGCGTGGGCGGCCGGCCGGCGGGCGGCGCTCCGGAGCGCCCAGGCGCCGACGCCCGAGCAGCACGAAGCCCACCGCCCGCTCGGAGCCGGCCGAGAGCCAGGCGGCGGACACGACCCCCCGGAGGCCCACCGCCACCAGCCCGATCAGCAC
>JBEBJW010000636.1:0-4976 GCA_040079715.1 Myxococcota bacterium
CGCGGTTTCACTTGTCCGGGCCCAGGGCGAGCCCGGAGTCGATCTCCGCGTGTGAGGCGGCAGATGGGCGACGCACGTCCGGCACCGGTTCGACGAATTGTCGATTCCGTTGTTTCGCGCGAGGCACGCTCCGAAGGGACGGGCGAACCGACATCGCCCGGTGGTACCCTTCGGAAATGCTCATCGCCCAGATCACCGACACCCACATCAGCACCCTCGGCAGCTTCAATGATCGGTCCCTGCGGACCGCCGATCACCTCGAGCGTGCGGTCGCCCACCTGAACGCGCTCGTCCCCCGGCCCGACGTGGTGGTCGCGACCGGCGACCTGGTCGAGCGCGGACAGCCCGAGGAGTACGTCCGCTTCTCGCAGATCGTCCGTGCGCTCGAGCCGCCGCTGTTCGTCGTGCCCGGCAACCATGACGGGCGCGCTGCCCTCGCCGAGGCGTTCGGCCTCTCCCTCGTGGGCGGATTCGTGCTGTACACGGTCGAACGGTTCCCGGTCCGGTTGATCGCGCTCGACACCCACGTGCCCGGCGCGGCGGGCGGGTCCCTGTGCCTGGACCGGCTGACGTGGCTGGACGCCCGACTGTCCGAGCAGCCCGAGCGGCCGACCGTGGTGTTCATGCACCATCCCCCGTTCCCGATCGGGATCCCCGCCCTCGACGCGATGGGACTCGACGGTAGCGACGCGCTCGCCACGGTGATCGCGCGGCACCCACAGGTCGAGCGGGTGATCTGCGGCCACGCGCATCGACCGATCACCCGGCGCTTCGCGGGCACCATCGCCTCGGTCGGCCCCGCCACCGCCCACCAGCTCGCGCTCGAGCTCGCTCCGTCTCCCCGGCTGGGCGTGGTGATGGAACCCCCCGCCTGCACGTTGCACCTGTGGGACGGTCGGGCGCTCGTCACCCACACGAGCCCGATCGCGACCGGACGCCCGGTCCACGTCGTGTTCGACGGCACCACCTGGAACACGGACGGAGCGCCACCTCCCGGATTCCACCCGCCCGGCTGGTAGGCTCGGTACCAGGAGGCGACGTGGCGAGCATCCGGGGCAAGAAGGTCGTTCTCACGGGCGTGTTCTCGTCGCTCGACCGCAAGGACGCGACCAAGCGGCTCGAGGCGCTGGGGGTCGATGTGACGAGCGCCGTGTCGAGCGCGACCGACCTCCTGTTCGCAGGAGAGAAGGCGGGCAGCAAACTCAGCCGGGCCGAGGCGCTCGGGGTGCCGGTGCACGGCGAGGCCGAGCTGCTCGAGACCCTCGCCACCGGCCGGGTGCCGACGGGACCCTCGATCGAGCCGCCCAACCCTCGCGCGAGCCTCGATGCCCCGATCGTCCCGGCCGCTGCGCGGGCGACCGAGAACCCGTCGCTGGTCGGGAGGCGGTTCGTGGTCACCGGTCAGATCGCCGGGTTGGACCGCGAGGAGGCGAAAGCCGCCCTCGCAGCGCTCGGCGCGAAGGTCACCGACACCGTGTCGAGCCGGACCGAGTACCTGGTGGCCGGCGTGAATCCCGGCGGGGCGAAGCTCGAGGAGGCCGAGCGCCATGGCGTCCCGGTGCTGGACCAGGCTCAGCTCGCCCGGCTCCTGGCGGGAGAGCCGCTCGACGTGGTCGCGCGCGAGGACTGATCTCAGCGCGACCAGGCGACCTCGATCATCGGCACCGCCCACTGCTCGGTCCGGAGGTGACGCCGGTACGCCGGACCGCTCTGGTCGCGGGTCCGCGTCACCATCCGTCGCACGGTGACCTCGCGGATCCGAGGGAGGCGAGGCATCCACTCCTCCCGCGCAGCGGCGGACAACGCGGCGATCGGTCCTCCACGTCCCACCACCAGGCACCACCCGTCGCGGACCACGAGCTCGACCCGCTCTCCCGGAGCGAGGTCCCGAAGCCGAACGTGGACCGGATCGGTCGCGGGCCGCCGCCCGGCCCAGTCGAGGAAGTACGAACGGGGCGACAGCACCACCCGGGCCATCTCCGACGCCGCCTCCGAGCCCGCGCTCGGCGACGCGGGACGCGATGACGGCGCGGCCGCGGGCACCTGGAGCCGGGCCAGCACCTCGGCCACGTCGATCCGCCGACGGAACCGCACCACCGGTACGTCGAGGGGCAGAGCGTCCACTGCGCAGTTCAGGTCCTGGTCCACACACACGACCCACCCCGCGCCGGCCACCCGGGCGAGCCGATCGAGCTTCGACGCCAGGTACTCCGGCGTCCAGAACCCGACGATCTCCACCAGCCACCGGACCGACGGGTCCGCGCGCCTGAACACGGCGAAGTCCGGGAACATCAGCACCCCGTCGATCGCGATCGGCTCGGGCTCGCGCACCGCGTCCCAGTCCGGGAACCGTCGCGCCAGGTCGACGGCGAACGCCTGCTCGAGCTTGCTGTCGAACCGCCGCGGCGGGGCCGACGGGAACAGCGGGTCGGAGGGACGGAGCTCGAGGATCGCCTCGATCCCCCGCACCCGGCACGCCGCGGTCAGCGCGAACCGATCGCACCACGGCAGACGCGGTACGATCGAAGCGTAGGCGCGCCCATACAGGGTCGTCCGTCGAAACAGGGCGAACGGGCCTGACACCTCGAGCTCGACACCGTCGGAGCGGTCCCGTACGACGCACAGCAGCCCCTGCAACCGCAGGTGGCGGACCAGATCCCGGCTGCCGCCGAACACGCGGATCCGCAGCGTGAGTGCCCGCTTCACCAACGCCTGGGCAAGGGCGAGGTTGGTCCGGACCGCGAGCGCGCCAGGGTCGGGGACCGACTCGGTCAGTCGCACGGCCTGCTCCGCCGGCAGGTCCGCCACCAGGGCGTGCTCCAGCGCGGCGACCGTGACCCCGAGCTGATCCGCGACCTCGCGGACCACCCGGTCACGCCCCCAGCCGGTCGCGCGGGCAGACGAGGACCGCAGGTACACCGCCTCGCGCGCTGCGGACGGGCTCGGGTGGCAACTCGGCTGGGCCCCGCCGGCGAGCCACCCCAACAACACGTGGGTCGCCATCCGCGCGCGCCTCGGATCGGCGGTCCGCGACAGCGGGAGCGCCAGCCGCCGATCGAGCTCCCGGCGCGGCAGCCCCACCGCCGCCTCGAGGCGATCGCACAGCTCGCGCAGCCACGGGTGGTCGACCGGACCGAGCCAGTCCGGCACGATCCGACCGTCGATCACCCGGAAGCTCGCTCGATCAGCCGGAAGCAAGTCGACTCCGATTCCGCTCGTGCAAGCGGACCTCGTGGGTGTCGCGGACCACCAGCTCCACGACCTGAGCCCGCTTGCCGGGACGAGGCCGCAGCACCCGTCCGACCCGCTGGACGTACTCGCGCTCCCCCTGGCTACCCCCCGTCAGGATCGCGACGTCGGCGTCGGGCACGTCCAACCCCTCATTCAGCACCCGCGCGCTCACCAGGGCGCCGATCGACCCGTCCGCGAACCGCTCGAGCATCCGCGCCCGCTCTGCCTTGCCGATGTCACACGTCAACGGCGCGATCAGGTGGCGGTGGGCGATGCGGTAGGCGACACTGTTGTCGCGGGTGAACACCAGCACGCGCGACCGGTGATGGGTCGCCAGCAGCCCTGCCAACGCACGATCCTTGGCGTTCGGCCATGCGACCCGCTCGCGCGCGCGACGCCACGCCGCGAGCGCACGCCGACCCTCGTCGGATCGGACCGCGACGCGGTTGAACGCCGCCCAGCTCCGATCCGGGGTCGTCCGCCACCAGGCGCGGTACACGGTCCGGAACGCAGCCATCTCGGTGCGGTACGCCGCCGACTCGTCGGGGTCGAGGTCGAGCGGGACCTGCACCAGATCGTACGGCGCGAGGAACTCGCCCGCGAGCGCGTCGACCGACACCCGGACCACGATCGGGCCCACCAGGTCCCGCAGCCGCGCCACCGCCACCGGATCGTCGGGCGGGGTCGCGGTGAGCCCGAGACGGAGCGGCGCGGGGAACAGCTCGAGGGTCTCGTCGGAGCCGGCGTGGTGATGGACCTCGTCGGCGACCAACAGCGCGAACCGCGGACCGACCGTGCTTGCGTGCACCCTGGCAGAGGCCACGGTGGCGACGGTGACCCGTTGGAGGTCGCGCACCCCGTCCGCGAGCTGTCCGATCGGCCCCAGTCCCGCGACGAGCAAGGCGCGCCGCCACTGGTGAACCAGCACCCGGGTCGGCGCGAGGCAGATCGTCGGGACCCCCGCGGTGGCGATCGCCGCGATCGCGGTCCGGGTCTTGCCCGCGCCGGTCGGCAGGACGATGATCCCGCGACGACCGGAACCGTCCCACGCGGCCACGGCGCCGTGTTGGTACGGACGCAGCTCGGGCGGATGGACCGGGCGGGGATCGGCCGCGACCAGCGCCGACGGCCCGAGCGCCGCCACCAGCGCTCCGTACCGCCAGGGCGGAGCACGCCAACACCGGGTCCGCGGATCCCACAGCACCCCGGGCAGGCCCGCTGGATCGACGTCCGGTCGATCGGCGACCTCCACCACCAGCGTGCCACGATCCCAGCCGATCGGATCCACCTCCGGTCACCGAGACCCGAGCTGGAGCGGCGCGGCCGACGCGCGCGCCCCGCGCAGCCGGTCGAACGTGCTCCGGACCGCGTCCAGCCGCTGCTCCACCAGGCGCCAATCAGCGTGCGGTGAGAGCCGACGCCAACCGTCATACACCCGGCGCGCCTCGTCCGAGGTGCAGCCGCTGCGGTCCTCCACCTCGACCAGTTCCCCGTGGTCCGACCGGACGAAGAACCAGACCTGCGGGTTCTCCGTCGACACGAACTCGAGGCCGAACGAGCGGCAGGCGCAGCTCGGGCACAGGTGATCCTGGACGTACCATCCGCCCCGCCCGACCCGAACCTCGTCGAACCACGCCCGATACGTCCGTCCGGGCCGACCGCCGGCGAGGAAGTGCGCGTACGGCACGAGATCGTCGTGACGGCGCCAGGCGGGGTCCGGCCGCAGCGGACGGACCCCGCCTGGC
>JBEBJW010000637.1:0-4969 GCA_040079715.1 Myxococcota bacterium
TCCCGGTCTCCAGTCGCTCGACCGCGCCCGACACCTCGGCGAACGGGGGCGGTGGCCCGTGGATCGGTCGACGGACCGCGCCCGCCGCGCCCGGGAGGTCGATCGGGCCGAGGCCGTCGGTCACCGCGCCGGTGGGGCCGAGCACCCGCCCGAGGGACGCCGCGCCGACCGGGACGAGGAGGGGCTGCCCGGTGTCGGTGACCTCCGCGCCGCGGCGCAGCCCATCGGTCGACCCGAGCGCGATCGCCCGGACCACCCCGCCGCCGCGGTGAGCGACCACTTCGAGCGCGAGCTCGCCGACCTGCAGCCGGTCTCCGATCCGCGGGGCGGCGCCGGGGGCGAACCCCGCGTCCACCACGGACCGATCCACGCGGACGATCGTCCCCACGAGGCCCCGCTGGGCTCGTAACGCGCCGAGCGCGCGGCCGGTTGACGGCGAGCGAGTCGCTGATCCAGGCTCACGGGAGGCTCAGTGTTCGACGACGACGCGATCGATCGGCGGCAGGTCGACGGCAAGCCGCTGGCCGAATGGATCGCCCGGGCGAGGCGCGAGGGCCGTCCGTCGATGCGATCCGGGCCGCCGCCGCGGCGTACGACGACGCCTCGCCGGCGATGATCGAGGCTGCGGCGAACTGGTTCCGGATCGTCGACGCGCTCGCGGCCGCGGGGTTCGGCCCGGCGGACCTGGTCCAGGTGTGCGTCCGGGCCACGGTGCGCGCGTACGAGCCGCACGGACCCGACGAGCCGGTGCTCGCCGCCGTGTTCGATCGCGCCGATCCGGCGACGCTGACGGCGGTGTGCGACGCGGTGCTGCCCCGTCGCCGCGACCCGTACCGGGACGGCATGCTCGGCTGCGTCGCGTTGGCGGCCCTCGCCGCGCGCGAGCCCCCGCCGCCGCGGTTCGACCCGCTGGTGTCGTTCTACTGCTCGTCGCGGCGGGTGCGGGCGTTGCTGCTCGCCCTCCCGGCCGCGCGGCGCGAGGCGGCGTTGGAGTACGTGCTCGACCAGCCCCACAACCCGATCAACGGCGCGTGGCGGCTCGAGCAGGCGCTGCCGGTGCGCGATCTGTTCGGCGAATCGCAGGTCGCCCGGCTGGCGGCCCGGGTCGACGCGGTCCGGACGGTCGACGATCCGCGAGCGATAGCGGTGGTGGCCGCGTACGACGCCGGCGGTGTGGGGGCGCTGCCGGTTCGCGGCGCCGACGGGCTGACCGACGGGACCCGGTCCGGGGTCGAGTACCTCCTGCAGAAGGCCGAGGAGGCGGCGCGGGCGGCGCGGCTCGGGCCGGTGGCGGAGGCGCGGGTCGACCGGGGGCTGGAGGTCGACGCGCCCGAGCTCGACACGCTCGAGGCGTGGGTCTCGGCGACGGACGCCCGACGCGAGGCGATCGGCCGGGCGGTGGAGGCGGCCGGGGCGGCGATCGGGCTGCGGTTCGACGGGATCGCTCGACCGGTGGACCTGCCGGTGGCGCGGTTCCAGTGTGGAGCGCACGCGATGGTGCTGATCCCGGGCGGGTCGTTCCGCCGCGGGTTCTCCGACGCCGAGGAGGAAGCGCTCCGGGCGGCGGGCGAGGCGGCCGGCGAGGACGGCAACACCTACGAGGAGTTCGGCGCGCTGCTCGAACGGGTCGGCGAGATGCGCCCGGTGATCGAGGTCACGATCCGACCGCTGTTGCTCGGGGTGGTCCCGACCCAGCCGGTCGATCCGGCGATCGCCGCGGACCAGTTCGAGGCGTCGCCGTTCCGCCTGCCGAGCGAGGCCGAGCTCGAGCGCGCCCTCCGCGGCGGTCGCGACGGCCAGCTGACCTACGCCGGCGACGAGGCCGTCGACGAGGCCTGGATGTTCGACCAGCCCCCGCATCCGTTCGGGCTCGAGCGCGTCGGGCACTACCCCGAGGCGTGCAGCGACGTGTTCGCGCCCGGCTACACGGGGGCCCCGACCGACGGTGGGCCGCGGCTCGGCCGTGGCTCGCGGGTCGCGCGGGGCGGAGCCGCGATGGTCTCGCCGTGGCAGGATTGCGGGGAGTGGCAGCTCCTGACGAACGCGGTGCGCGGACCCCTCGCGGCGTGGGAGTACTTCGCGAGCTGGCGGCCGGCGCTCGGGTTGACCCCGCCGCGGCCGTCGACCGGGTGAGCCGATCGTAGACCCGCGCGGCTCGACGGATCGAGCTGTCACAACCCGGGACCCGGTCGCCACCGACGGGACCGCATCTTGCCCTCTGTGCCGGCGTGCGAGTGCGGCACCGAGGGGGAGTCGATGGGAAAGGTCTGGTCGTCGTCGGTCGGGTTGTGGTTCGCGCTCGGTTCGGTCCAACAGGCGTCTGCGTTCTGCACGCCGGGGGAGGTGGACAGCTGCTATCTGAACGGGCAGACCGGCACCCGGACCTGCGGGAGCAACGGGATGTACGGCGCGTGCGAGTTTCCCCCCACGTACTACGACGTCGTGTACAAGACGTTCATGTTCGCGCCGTACCAGGGCGGCCCGTCGGTGCTCGACGGGTGGGTGGTCAGCGACTCGAAGGCCGATGTCACCGGGACCGAGCTGTGGCTGGTCGACGAGCGGGGGGACGTGTTCCGCACGTTCGCCGACGCGGAGGGCGCGTTCCGGATCTACGGAGACCCGCTGGCGCCGGTGACGTTGCACGTGGGGTCGGACGTGTACGACGTCAAACTGGACTCCCAGGTCACCGTCTCGGTGCGGTAGGTGCGCCGGGTTCGCCCGATCGCCGATGGAGGTCTTCACAGCCTGTCGGGGGAGCAGGTGCCGGCGCTCGTGTTCGTCGAGGCGCTCGTCGGGGTCCGCCGGTCGTGGACGGGCCGTGGCATCACCGGCGGCGCGCCGCTCGCTGGCGTCACGAACGGGGCGCCCGGCGACGGCAAGTCCACGGGCGCGCGTGCTACCCTCGTCCGGCCCGGGTCGAGCGGGCTGCCACCGCCGAGGACCGCGATGGGCTTCGTGTCGATCTTCTGGAGCGGCGAGCCCGAAGGGGACAGCAACATCGCCGCTGCGCTCGACCTCGCGTCCGCGGTCGGACAGACCCCCGGAGCCCAGCTGGCCGCGTTCGAACGACTGCTCCTCGGTTCGAGCAGCCGCTCCCGAGGGATGGCGTTCGACCACTACTTCTACGCCAACGCCCAGACCCGGTTCGGGTTCGGCGCCATGGTGTCGGAGCGTGCCCGGCTCGAGCTCGGGAGCCCCGCGGTGTCCGGAACCACGGCCAGCGGCGCCCCGATTCGCGGAGCCAACCACGCCAGCGCCCTGAACATCGTCGCGCTCCTCGGCGACGCGCGCGATCTCCCCCGAATCGGCGCGACGCTCGCGGAGGCCGTGGATCCGAGCGTCGTGTGGTCGTGCTGCATGGCAGCGTCGACGTGCCTTCGGGACTGTGACGTCGCGCACCCGGGGTTGTTCGCGGCGCTGGAGGCGGTGGTGGGGTCTGCGGACCTCCCCGACGCCACGAAGATCGAGGCGGTCGACGCGCTCGGGGCGAGCGCCTCCCGCGAGAGCGAACGGATCCTGGAGCGGGTGGTCCGGTCGGATCGAGTCCCAGCGAGCCTCCAGGCCGCGATCCGCCTCGCGGAGCGGGACTTCGCCGCGCACCGGACGCTGCTGGAGGCGTTCGCCGCCCGGCTGCCCGACGACGCGCCGTATCCCGCGTCGGACCTTCGGGATCTGCTCGAGGAGCTTCGGACTGCCGAGCGGTGATCCGCGCGGTCAGGCCGGGGCTCGCTCGCGCAGCATCGCGCGGCCGGCGAACGCCGCCGCCAGCCACGCGACCGCGACGTAGCCAGCGCGGAGTCCCCACTCGCCGGCAGGCGCGTGGTTGATGTTGTCGAGGTGCGCGCCCGCATGGAACGCGATCGCCACCAGCATGCTCCCGCCGCTCCGCCGCATCAGCCACCCCGCCAGGACCGAGCACGGCGGCAACAGCGTCGCCAGGAGCAGCGCGTTGGCCAGGTCGATCTGCCCGGCCGGCGTCACGATCATCAGCGCGTGCCACGCCGCCCACCCGAGCCCCACCAGCAGCGGTCCGGCCACCGGTCCGAACCGAGCCTCCATCCGGGGGTGGGCGAACCCGCGCCACCCGAACTCCTCGCCGATCGGGAACAGCACGGCCGCGGCCACGTACTCGGGCCGGTCCGGCAGGTACAGCCACCGATCCGGATGGCCGAGCGTCGCCCGCTCGATCGCGGTGACCGGCAGCCGGAGCAGCGCCGGGAGCGCCACGGCCACCACGACCCAGATGGGAGCGGTCCGCCAGCGGCCGAACACCAGACCCAGCTCTCCGCGGGGCGCGGCGACCAGCGCGGCGGCGATCGTCGGCCCGAACGCGGACAGTCCGGCGCACGCGAGCGCCCACGCCGGCGGCTCGGCCCCGCGCACGAACGCGCGGGTCAGGGGGACGTCCAGCGCCCAGGTGATCCCGCACGCGAGCGCGAAGTACGCCACGACGCCGTCCGACCGCTTCACCGTTCACCCTCCGTCCGATCCGCCCACCGCGAGACACCGCCGGACGCGCGGGGTTCCCGAATCGTCGGGGTGACGGACACCGCCGACGGACGTCCGTCGGTCTGCGACGGGCAAACCTATTGTTTCGGTTGGCCTCCGGTGTGCAGAGGACCGGGGCGGAGGTCGTGATGAACAAGCTCGGTCTGGTGCTCGCGCTGGTGGTGGTGGTCGGGTGTGCGGAGGAGCCGGCAGACACGCGGCTGGCCGACACCGGGTTCGACGCGGCCGCGTCGTCGGGCGACGGGTCGAACGGGTCGGACGGCCAGGGTGGGCAGAACGGACAGAACGGACAGAACGGCGTCGACGGCCAGGACGGGGCGCCCGGCCCGCAGGGCCCCGTGGGCCCGCAGGGTCCCGAGGGTCCGCAGGGTACGGAGGGAGCGGTCGGTCCCCAGGGCCCCGCGGGTGCGGTCGGTCCCCAGGGTGCGCAGGGCCCGGCGGGTCCGGTCGGTCCCCAGGG
>JBEBJW010000638.1:0-4957 GCA_040079715.1 Myxococcota bacterium
GTCTACACCTTCGATGGCACCGACAACCAGTGCGGCGCTTCCACCGTGGGCACGGTCCGCGGTCTGGCGGTCGTCAATCCCAACGGCACGGTGGGCATCGGGCTCGCGATCGTGACCTCGCCCGGTGGCCTGCCGGTGCACGTGCAGGGCACCATCGACCTCGGCACGCTGGGCGGGACCACCAGCAGCGCCGCGGTCTCGACCGGCTCCGACGCGGCGACCATCGCGCGGACCTCCCGGTAGAACGCGAGGTACCGCTCCCGGATCCGCGCGAGATCGTCGCGCGACACCGCGAGCACGTCGAGGCCGAACTGATCGCCCGGCTCCGGCCCGAGCAGCCGCCGGCGGGACACGTCGTTCCAGTGCAGCCGCACCCGCTCGCGGTCCCGCTCCGACCCACGGGCCGAGCTGGTGAGCGGGGCGAGCAGCCTGAGCGCCTGCGTGGGGGGCACCACCCCGGGCGCCCCGTCGACCCGCGCCACCAGGCCCGCCTCGACCAGCGCGTCGATCGCGGGCGCGAGCTCGTCGGCCGGGATCCGGAGCCGCGCGGCCACGTCGTCGGCGGTCCCGGCGGGGGTGGTCGCGAGCAGGGTGATCACCGCCGGGCTCCACGGCGCGTCGAACAGCAGCCGGCTCGCGCGCTGTCGGGCCCGGGCCGCGTCCAGCACGGCCGGCACCCGCTCGACGTCGACCAGCGCCGCCACCCAGTCGGGCATCCGGCCGGTCATCGCGTCGATCAGCGTCAGCAGCTCCGGCAGCCGCGGGGTCGCGTCGCCGCGGAGCCACCGCCCGACCTGGTACCGGCTGGCCCCCGCGGCCTCCGCCACGAACGCGTGCGGCGTGCTCCCGCGCAGCGCCCGCAGCCAGGCCGGCACCCCGCCCTCGACCCACGCCGCGGCGGCCGGGGCGTGGAACCGGACGAGGGCCGCCTCGACGTCGATCCCGCCCACCCTCGCCGCGCGCAGGACCTCGTCGGCGTCGGGGAACCGCGAGCCGCCCTCCCAGTGGGTCGCGACGTTCGACCGGTACCCGAGCTTGCGACAGAACGCGATCTGGGACCGCGAACCTCGAATCGCGCGCAGCAGCTGCCGCGCCACCAGCGTCGTGTCGATCAGTTCCGCACCTGGACCTGCAGTTTCGGGGGACGATTCCGTGCTGATCCGGGACAGTATCCGTGGACCGACCCGCCGGCCGGGGTCAGGTTGAGGGTGGGCGACGGGCCTGGGAGGTCGAGATGCGGTGGATCGCGCTGGCGACGGTGGCGGGCTGTGTGGTCGGGCCGCGCGAGGGGGTGCAGATCGGGGAGGAGAACGTCGAGGACGACGAGCCGTGCGTGTTCGACGACCAGGCCGTCGGCCCGGACGACGTGGTGTTCGCGTCCGGCGAGACCGCGGGCGCGGTGGTCGCTGCGATGCCGCTCGCGGCCGAGGTGGCGCCGGTCTGGTTCGACGGCGGTTCGGCCACGCTGTCGATCGCGCTCGCCGCGACCGCCGATCCGTGGGTCCTGCGGACCGCGACCCTCGATCACGGGGAGGGGAGCTGCCCGGCGCCGGAGCTGCGGATCACCGTCGCCGGGACGGTCGCGTCGTCGGACGGGCTGCTGGCCGAGGACGTCGTGTTCACCGACGTGACGTTGACCCCCGACGAGGTCCGCCCCGCCTCGGTCCAGCTCCTCCCGGGCGAGATCGCGGGCGCGCTGGACGCCGACGCGCTCGCGGTCGACCTGCTGGGGGACGTGGAGCGGAGCGCGGTGGTCGACCTGACGGTGGAGCTCGGCGCGGGTGCAGCCGCGCACGGCGCGCTGACCCTGGCCGCGTGGCCCACCGCCGGGGAAGCGCCCGCGAGCCCGGACGAGACGCGGACCCTCGACCTGGCGATCTGGTAGCTCAAGCCGACGCGCGCCGCGCCGAACGGACCGTCGATGGGCAGCATCGAGGGCGACATCACCGAGGGCGAGCTCGGCCAGGCCCACCTCCGGTACCGCGCCGGCGCGCCGGTGCTGCTGCTGTACGCGCTGGCCCACCTGTCCGGCTGGTTCGGCGATCTGCGCGTCGCGGTCGCGTTCGTCGGGGCGTACGTCGCGTTCGGGGTCGGGTGGACCGCGGTCGTCCGGGCGGAGCTCGGGTCGGAGCGAGCGCGGCGCCACCTGGTGATCATCGGCGACGAGCTGCTGGTCGCCGGCTGTCTGTACGCGGACCCACCCGCGCTCGCGCCGCTGGTGTTCATGCCGATCTTCATGACGCTCGGGAACGGGCTGCGGTTCGGGGTCGGGATGGCGCTGTACAGCGCGGTGGTGGCGACGATCGCGATCGGGACGGTGTTCGTCGTCTCACCGTACTGGTCGGCGATCCCGACGGTGTCGTTCGGGATCCTCGCCGGGACGCTGGTGGTCCCGGTGTACGGCGTGGGGCTCAACGCGCGGCTCCAGCGGCGACGGCGGGCGGCCGAGGCCCGCGCGGCGCGGCTCGAGGTCGAGGTCCGGACCGATCCGCTGACCGGCCTCGCGAACCGGCTGGCGCTCCACCACGCGCTCCGCCGGGCGCTCGACGACGCGACCCGGTTCGCCGCGAGCTGGGTCGTGCTGTACGTCGACCTCGACGGGTTCAAGGCGGTCAACGACACGCTCGGCCACGACGCCGGCGACGCGGTGTTGATCCAGGTCGCGGACGCGCTCCGGACCGCGGTCCGCGGCGGCGACACCGTGGCGCGGCTCGGCGGCGACGAGTTCGCGATCGTCGCCCAGGGGGTCCGCGACGTGTCCGACGCGACCCGGATCGCCCGGAACGTGCTCGAGAGCGCCCGGAGGGTCCGGATCGCGGGCCACCCCGAGCTCCGGCTGGCGGCGAGCGTCGGCGGGTGCCTGGTCCGCCCGGACGAGCACCTGTCTGCGGAGGACGTGGTCCGCGCCGCCGACGAGGCGATGCTCGAGGCGAAGCGCTCCGGGAAGGGCCGGTTCGTGATCGACGGCGTCACGGCGTACACCCCGGAGCCGAGCCCGCCGCGGGGGGCGCGCGCCGGTGCGGCCGAGGCAGGGTAGCCGCCATCCAAAAACAAAGACCCCCGCCGAGAAGCCCCGGCGGGGGTCGAGTGGCGCACCCAAAGGGAGTCGAACCCCTAACCTTCGGATCCGTAGTCCGACGCTCTATCCAATTGAGCTATGGGTGCAGAACCTGCGAGCGGAGTCGGAGGGATTTGAACCCTCGGTAGGACTTTTGGCCCTACACGTGATTAGCAATCACGCACCTTCGGCCACTCGGTCACGACTCCAAGAACACGAAACACGCTGGCTGGCAAGGATGCGAGCTGGCGGAGGCGGAGGGATTCGAACCCCCGGGCCCGTGAGGACCTGCGGTTTTCAAGACCGCTGCCATCGACCACTCGGCCACGCCTCCGGCGAGCGGTGAGCCGCGCGGAGACCCCGCGGCCCATGAAGGGAGCGGGCGGCGCGTGGCACGGTTTGGTTATGCCGGAGGCGCGGCGGCGTCAAGCGGTGATGCGGTCGACCCCGCCGAGGTACGGGCGCAGCACCTCGGGCACCACGACCGATCCGTCCGGCTGGACGTTGTTCTCCAGGATCGCCACCAGCGTGCGCCCGACCGCGAGGGCCGACCCGTTCAGGGTGTGGACCAGCCGGGGCTTCGCCTTCTTCGCGTCGGTGTCTGCCGGGCGGTACCGGGTGGACATCCGGCGGGCCTGGAAGTCGGTGAAGTGGCTGCAGGACGAGATCTCACGGTACCCCTGGCTCGGCAGCCACACCTCGAGGTCGTAGCACCGCGCGGCGCCGAACCCGATGTCGGCCGAGCACAGCTCGACCACCCGGTGCGGCAGCCCGAGCCGCTGCAGCAGCGTCTCGGCGTCGCGGACGAGCTGCTGGTGGTTCGCCTCGGCCTGCTCGGGGGTGGTGATCCACACGAGCTCGACCTTGTGGAACTGGTGGACCCGGATCAGCCCGCGCACGTCGCGTCCGGCGCTCCCGGCCTCGCTGCGGAAGCACGGGGTGAAGCAGGCGTACTTCAGCGGGAGCTCGGCCTCGTCGAGGATCTCCTCCCGGTGCATGTTGGTGACCGGGAGCTCGGCGGTGGGGACCAGGAACGCGTCCTCGCCGTTCAGCGGCTCGGCCAGGCGGAACATGTCCTTCTCGAACTTCGGCAGCTGGCCCGTGCCCTCGGCGACCTTGCGGTGGACGACGTACGGGACCATCACCTCGGTGTAGCCGTTCTCGGCGGTGTGGACGTCGAGGAACCACGAGATCAGCGCGCGCTCGAGCCGCGCCCCGAGCCCGCGGAGGATCCAGAACCGGCTGCCGGTGAGCTTGGTCGCCCGCTCGAAGTCGAGGATCCCGAGGCGGGTGCCGATCTCGACGTGGCTGTCGCCGCCGATCGGGCCGGTCTCGCCCCAGGTGCGGACCACCACGTTGTCGTGCTCGGACGTGCCGGTCGGGATCACGTCGAGCACGAGGTTCGGCAGACCCATCGCGAGGGTGGTCCGCTCGCGCTCGACCTGCTCGAGCTCGGCCTCGGCGACCGCGGTCTGCTCGGTGCCGGCGGCGACGCGCTCCTTGAGCGCGGCCGCCTCGTCGGCCTTCCCTTGCTTGTACAGGGTGCCGATCTGCTGCGACAGCGTGTTCCGCTCGGCCCGCAGCCCGTCGCGCAGCGCGATCAGCTCGCGTCGGCGCGACGACAGGGACACGATCCGCTCCACGTCGTGGTGCATCGTCGGATCCGCAGCGCGCCGGTCGAGGTTCGCGCGGATCCGCTCCGGATCCTCGGCGATCAGGTTGGGGTCGATCATCGCTCTCACTCCTGCGGGTGCGACTAACACGTGACGTGCGGTCGTCGGCGAGCCGGCTAGATTCGTCGGTCGGGAGGGGCGCGTGACGCATCGGACGTGGACGATCGGCGTACTCTGCGGGTCGTGGCTCGCGGTGACGCTCGGGTGTGGGGGGCTCGAGCTCCCG
>JBEBJW010000639.1:0-4951 GCA_040079715.1 Myxococcota bacterium
CCGACGGGCCGAGCCGGGCGGCGAGCGCGACGAGCTCGCTCGGGATCCGGAAGTCACCCCACGGCGTGAACGGCAGACGGTAGGCGCGATCGAAGGCGGCGGCGGTGGTCGGGGCGGTCATGCGCGGGCTCCTTTACATAGGGCCCTATGTAATCGATGGTGGCTCGACGCGCCAGCGCTTGCGGAAACCCCCGCGCCCGTCTACGACGTGGGGATGTCGCGCCCGCCGTGGGACCCTGCCGACTCCACCTCGTTCTGGGTGAACCGCGCCTCGCGTGCGCTGCTCCGGCTGCAGGATCGCCGGCTCCGATCGCTCGGGTTCGGGATGGCCCAGATGCCGGTCCTGCACGCGCTCGGGGCGGGAGCCGCGCTGACCCAGAAGGAGCTCGCCGCGCGGGCCGGCGTGGACCAGCCGACGATGTCCGAGCTGCTCGCCCGGATGGAGCGGAGCGGGATCGTCCACCGCACGCCGAACCCGGACGACGCGCGCGGCGCGCTGGTCTCGCTGACGCCGGAGGCGCTCGCTCGGCTGCCGGAGGCGAAGGATGCGCTGGTCGACGTGGAGATCCTGGCGACCGCCGACCTCACCCCCGAGGAGCGGACGGTGCTTCGCGGGCTGCTGGAGCGGGTGGCGCGCAGCGTGTCGTAGTCGCCGGTGGTCGGGCGTCCGAACGGCTCGTGCTGGTCGACGAGGTGTACGGGTTCCTGCCGCCGCACCCGGCGAACCCGCCGACCAAGCGTCCGCTGGTGGCGCTGCTCGAGCAGGGCCGGGCGTACGGCGTGGGGTGCCGACCAGGAAGAACCGACCCGAGCTCCACCAGCGCGTCCACGAGCGCGCGGCTCCCGGTTCGTCCGCCGTCCGTCGGGCGTCATGTCGAGCCCGCCCGCTGTGGGTCGGGGCTACCCCGGGTACCGATTGCCGGTCGCTGCTCCGGGTGGGAACACCCGGTCCAGCGTCGCGAGATCGTCGGGCGTGAGGCGCAGATCGGCCGCCGCCGCGTTCTCGGCGAGCCGCGCCTGGCTCCGGGTCCCCGGGATCGCGAGCACGTGCGGACCGCGCGACAACACCCACGCCAGCGCCACCTGACCCGGCGTCGCGCCGTGCGCCGCGGCGACGCCCTCGACCTGCCGCACCAGCGCGAGGTTCCGGTCGAGCGCGCCCGGCTGGAACCGAGGCGCCCTGCGGCGGAAGTCACCCTCGGTCAGCGCGTCGGTGGTGGTGAGCTTGCCGGTCAGGAACCCCCGGCCGAGCGGAGAATACGCGACCACCGCCACCCCGAGCTCGGCGCAGGTCTGGACCACCCCGGCTTCGGGCTCTCGGGTCCACAGCGACAGCTCGTTCTGGACCGCGGTGATCGGATGGACCGCGAACCCGCGCCGGATCAGCTCCGGCGTGACCTCCGACAGCCCGAGCCAGCGGACCTTCCCGGCTTCGACCAACCCGGCCATCGCGCCGACGGTGTCCTCGATCGGGACCGTGGGGTCGACCCGGTGCTGGTAGTACAGGTCGATCCGGTCGACCCCCAGCCGGGCCAGGCTCGCGTCGCACGCGGCCCGCACGTACTCCGGTTTGCCGGAGAGCCCGTCGAACGACCCTCCAGGCCCGCGGACGACCCCGAACTTCGTCGCGATCACCGCGCGATCCCGCCGATCGCGGACCGCCTTGCCGACCAGCGCCTCGTTGTGGCCCGAGCCGTACATGTCCGCGGTGTCGAGCAGGGTCACGCCGAGCTCCAGCGCTCGGTGGATCACCGCGATCGAGTCCGCGTCGTCGGACGGGCCGTAGAACTCGCTCATCCCCATGCAACCGAGGCCGATCGCGCCGACCGTGGGTCCGCGCTCGCCGAGCTTCCTGTTCTCCATGTCGCCTCCGTCAGCGAGGAGGTATCGGGATCATCCGACCGCGTGCAGGGCCGATGCTGCGGTGGTGTTGCCCGATCCTGCGACCGGCGCCGCCGCCGCGGTCTCGAACGTCCGCGCGTAGGCCCCGGGAGCCACGCCGAACTGACGTTTGAAGTCCCGGGTGAAGTGCGACAGGCTCGCGTAGCCAACCAGGGGCGCGATCTCGGAGGGGCGGAGCCCGTGGGCGAGGAGCAGCGTGCGCGCGCGGTCCATCCGGACGTGCTTCAGGTACTGCATCGGCGTGGTGCTCACGGCCTCCCGGAACCGGTGGGCGAAGTGGGACGCGCTCATCCCCACGTGCCGCGCGAGGTCCTGGACCGTGATCCGCCGCTCGGCGTGGGCCTCCAGGTAGGCCATCGCGGCCCGGATCGGCTCCCGGTCGGACTCCCCGACCCCGGACCGCACCACCGCCGCGGCCTTGGTGCACAGCAGCCGGTACACCACCTCCCGCAGGGCCAACGGGGCGAGGATCCGCCGCTCCACCGGATCGGCCGACGTCGTCACCAGGCGGACCATCGCGTCTCGGAGCGGCTCGTCGACCGGCGCCACGAAGGCCGAGACCGCCGGCGTCGGGCCCGCGGCCGGACCGAGCGCCAGCAGCGTCTCCACCACCACCTGCGGCGGGATCTCGAGGCCGATCGCGAGGTACGGCGCCTCCGCCACGTTCGCATCGTAGACCGTGTCCCCGCGGACCACGAAGTAGCTCGCCGGGTCGTACCAGAGCTCGGTCCCGTCCACCCGCACCGCCTTGCGTCCGCGGACCACCAGCCCCGCGCTCAGGGTCGACGCCCGATAGCGGGCCGGCGGGGTGGGCCGGTCGTGGTGGAAGAACCAGACCCCCGGGATCACCGACGCGGTGCGCCCTTCGGTCGGCGCCAGGCTGAGCAGCCGTTGGAGGAGGTCGTCGCTCATCGACACGGCATAACGGCGGCACCGCCGACCGCGCATCCCGGGTCGGGCGACCTGTGCCCGCGCCCTGGCTAGTCTTCGCCCGGGAACAGGATGTAGTCGCCGCAGCTCCGGGTGCCGTCGTCACAGCACGTGGTGCCGATCTCGACCATCGAGCAGAACCGGATCCGCGCGATGGTGAAGCACCGGTACTCGTACAGGGCCTTGCACACGCGTCCACCGGTGCTGGTGCCCTCGACGGTGGCGAACGACACGTTGAGGTCATCCTGGTCGTCGAGGCTCAACACCATCAGGTCGTCGGGGTCGGCCGCGACGTCGAGGGCGGCGTCGACGACGCTCCCGAACGTCAGGTCGTAGGTCGGGGTCTGGAGGTAGATCTGGTCGAGGTCCACCGCGGACAGCGGGTCGACGACGCACGACGCCCCCTGGTCCAACAGCGACACGGTCGCGCCCTCGTCCCGGGACTCGATCTCCACCGACTGCGCGTGGGCGACACACAGCGCGAACACTGCGAACATCAGCACCTCCGCCCATGGAGGTACCGAGGGGGGCGTGGTGGCGGAATCGCGGGTTGTGACAGAAGGTGCGCGTCGCGGGCGTCGGCGATTGTTCAACCAGATGGTTGACGACGGCCCGCCGCGCCGATAGTCTTCCAGTGTTCAACCGGATGGTTGAATACGAGGAGGACGTGATGACGGCGGTCGATCAGCTCTCGCGGGTGTTCTCGGCGCTGGCCGACCCCACCCGGCGTGACATGGTCGCCCGCCTGACCGTCGCCGACGCCACGGTCAACGAGCTCGCCGAGCCGTACGACGTGTCCGTCCAGGCCGTGTCCAAGCACCTGCGGGTGCTGGAGGACGCGGGCCTGGTCAGCCGCCGCCGGGATGCGCAGCGTCGCCCCGTCCACCTCGAAGCTGAGGTCTTCGACCTCGTGACCACATGGATCGAGCGGCACCGCCGGCAGGCCGAGGCCCGCTACCAGCGCCTCGACGCTCTGTTGGCGGCGCTGCCCGACGAACCCGAAGGAGGAGCCGAGTGAACGAAACCAAGGTCATCGTCGACGAGAAGCTGCCGGTGGTGCGGATCATCCGGGAGTTCGACGCCCCGCGCGAGAAGGTCTTCCGCGCCCACGTCGATCCCGAGCTGTTCGCCAAGTGGAACTGGCCCCCCGGCTACTCCGTCCGGTTCGATGCGTTCGACTGCCGCACGGGCGGGGCGTACCGCATCACGATGTCGGGGCCCGAGATGTCGGGGAGCGTCCACGGGTCGTTCCACGACGTGATCCAGAACGAGCTGATCGTGCAGACCTTCGCCCCCGATGGCGTGCCCGACTACGTCGTGTTGGAGAAGCACCGGTTCGAGGACCTCGGCGGCGGCCGCACCCGGCTCACGGCGCAGTCGCTCGTCGACAGCTTCGAGAACCGCGACGCGTTCGTCGACGCCGGCCTGCCCGAGGGCTACGCGCGCCTCGACGAGCTGCTCGCGGCGATGTAGCGCAGGTCGACGTCCGGCCCGCGCGCGGTGTCGACGCGTCGCGCTGTCCCGCCGAGAGGCCAGCGAGGCCCCGTCGCGCGCGGAGCTCGTCAACGTCGAGGACCGAGCTCCTCCTCCAGCATCCGGGCGAGCCGTGCGCGGTCCGGATCGGCGAGCGCCCGCTCGATGGCAGACCGGACTCTCCGCCAGCCGTAGGGGTGACGGTACCCCCACGCGTCGTCGACGCTGGCGAGGAGGAGTTCGTGCCATCGGCTCAGGTCGAACCCGAGGTCGCGACCGGTCTGCGCGATCAGGCCGTCGCGCCCCTCCCGCATCGACGCCAGCCGATCCTCGTCGGTCTCGACCGTACCCGGCTCGACCGGATGGCCGTGGAGGACGTGGCCAGCGAGCGACAGCATCAGGGCTTGCGTCGGGGTCAATCGACCCCAGTTCGGGAGGGTCATGGGAGCCTGTCGGTCGGTCGGATCCGGTAACGCGGCCGCGACCCACCAACAGGTGCCCCGGGACCGGGGTCGATGGAAATCTGGCCCACGACCGGCACGCCAACCTGTGGAGCGCGTCGCACCTGCGTCCTCCGCGAGGGACCGCGACGGTCCCCGTCGAGGTGCGGTTCGTGGGCGAGCAGGCGGTGGTGGCGCGCGTCGGT
>JBEBJW010000640.1:0-4947 GCA_040079715.1 Myxococcota bacterium
CGACGCGGCCGCTGTCGCCGCCGACGCGGACGCCGACGCCGACGCGGACGCCGACTCCGACGCGGACACCGACCCCACGACCGGGGGCGACGACGACGACGACGGCCCGCCGCCGGACACCGCTGCGCCCACCGACACCACGACCACCACCACCCCGACCGTCCCGTGCGGGAACTTCCCGAACGTCGCGGATCCGGCGCTCGCCGCCGGCGCCAACTTCCAGCCGACGTTCATGGGCTTGTTCGTCAACGGCGCCGTCGACAGCGGGAACTTCGAGGACTACACGCTGTGGGACGTGGACGCCGGCGCGCCGATCCGCGACGATTCGGCGCTGATCGCGTTCGTGTTCTACGACGCGGCGTTCACCGTGCAGTGTCAGGTCACCTACGACCTCACCGCGGTCAGCGGCTCGGCGAGCGCGTGGGCGTCGCAGGCCCCGGTGCCGATGTACGAGGCGTGGGACCTCACCCTCACCGGCGGCCAGACGGACTGCGGGTCGTTCAACAACCAGGTGCTCGGGTTCAACCAGCCGCGGGCGCTGATTGAGAGCTACCGGTGGGACATCGCGTTCGGGCCGATGTCGCCGGCGTTCGTGGCCCAGATCGAGCCGGCGGTCACCTCGTCCGGGGGCAACTGGGCGACGGACTTCGATCCGTACGTGTTCAGCATGTACGTCCACACGAACGTGTTCGGTTCGCTCGAGGTGCGCGAGTTCGACTACGTGTTCGAGCTCGAGCGGACCTGCGAGAACGTCCTGGTCGACGCGGCGCTGGTCGGCTCGGTCCTGCCCGAGCCGGGCGGCGGGCCGCTCACCGGGTACGAGAACGCCCGGTCGTTCCTGGTCGTCCAGTTCCCGTGACCGGCGGCCGCGGACCGCAGGGGAGCGGGGAGGGGCCCCGCTCCCGCAATTCCCCGCTCGACCGCTCGGGGCTGGAGTCGCCGTCCGTCAGTCGGTGACCGACAGCACCACCCCGGCGCCGATGGTGCGGCCGCCCTCGCGGACCGCGAACCGCGCCCCGGGCTCCATCCCGACCGCCTCGAGCAAGGCGAACGACACGGTGGCCCGGTCCCCCGGGGCGACGACCGCGTCGGCGAGCTCGAACCGGCCGGTCACGTCGGTGGTGCCGAAGAAGAACTGCGGCTGGTACCCGGTGCCGAACGGCCGGTGGCGCCCGCCCTCGGCCGTCGACAGCGCGTAGAACTCGGCGGTGGCCGTCCGGTGGGGCCGCACCGACCCCGGCGCGACGACCAGCTGGCCCCGCTCGACCTCCTCGCGCTTCACCCCGCGGAGCAGCAGCCCCACGTTCATCCCGGCGCGGATCTCCGGGACATCCTTGCGGAACGCCTGGGTCCCGGTCACCACCACCTGCCGCGGCACGCCCCCGTCGGTCAGCCCGACGAGCTCGACCGTGTCGCCGACGCGGGTCCGCCCGCGGTCGACCCGACCGGTCACCACCGTGCCCCGACCGGTGATCGTCACCACGTCCTCGATCGGCATCCGGAACGGTCCGTCGAAGTCGCGGATCGGGTCGGGGATCCGCTCGTCGAGCGTCCTCACCAGGGTGCGGATGCACGCACAGTCCGGGTGGTTCGGGTCCCCCGTCGCCTCCATCGCCCGGAGCGCGCGGAGCGCGGATCCGAACACGAACGGAACGTCGGTGTACCCGTACGTCGCGAGCTGCTCCTCGACCTCGAGCTGCACCAGCGGGAGCAGCTCGGGATCCGCCACGTCGACCTTGTTCACGAACACCACCAGGTGCTCCACGCCGACCTGACGGGCGAGCAGGATGTGCTCGACCGTCTGCTTCTGCGGACCCTGCGACCCGTCGACCAGCACGATCCCGGCGTCCATCTGGGCGGCGCCGGTGATCATGTTCTTGATGTAGTCGGCGTGTCCGGGGCAGTCGACGTGGGCGTAGTGCCGGGTCTCCGATTCGTACTCGACGTGCGACGCGGTGATCGTCACGCCCCGCTCCCGCTCCTCCGGCGCGTCGTCGATCTGGTCGTAGCCGAGCGCGGTCCCGCCCACGACCGCGGCCTGGACGTGCGTCAGGGCTGCGGTGAGCGAGGTCTTTCCGTGATCGACATGGCCGATCGTGCCGACGTTGACGTGGATCTTCTCGACGACGGTGCCCATCGGGGCCTCCCGGTACACGACGCAGGTCCATCCCGCGCCGAAGCAAGGCGGTCACAACACACGAGACAATGCGAGACACACGCGTCCGACCGTGTCGGATCAGCGCCCGACCGGTCCTCCGCGTGACCCAGAACGACGAAGCCCCCGGATCCGTGTGGATCCGGGGGCCTCTGTCATCCGGGCTCGAACCTCGGACTTCAGACGACTCCGGACCCCCACCGCTGCTGGCGCGCGACGAGGCGGCTCGCTGCTGCGGGCGCGATCGCTGCCGCTGCCGGGCCGAGGTTCGCCGACGCTGCGTTCAGGTTGGACGAGCGGATGCACATACCAGGACCGTATTGCAACCGCGACCGACCGTCAAGGGTCCCGGCGGGCGTTCAACGCGTCGACCACTCCGAACACGTCGCCCTGGTCGTAGAAGTCGACCGCGATCCAGTTCACGAGGTCGCCGGCCTCGGCCTCGCACCGGTCGGCGTGGTCGAGGATCACGTCGTACGGGTTCGCCTCGTCCGCGAGCTCGGGCGACGCGACGCCGTTGGTCAGGAAGTGGTTCAGCAGGAACACGTCGTTCGACGCGTCGCCGCGGAGCACGGCGCAGTCGAAGTCCTCGACCGAGGCCGCGGCGTAGTCGTTGTCCCACGCGAGCTCGTACGCGGGGTGGTACCAGGCGGGCGCGCCGGGGCGGGGCTGTTCGTGGGTCACGAGCAGCCGGGTGTCGGCCTCGACCAGCGCGCCGACCGTCGGCCAGCCGTCGACCTCGCCGATCAGCCGCCCGGCGAGCGCCGACTGGTCGAACGCGTCGACCACCAGCGGGTAGTCGAGCTCGTCCTGGATCACGAACACGAACACGTCGCCGGGGTTCGCGTCGAGCAGGGCGGCGAACCGATCGAGCGCCGTCGCCAGCGGCTCCGACCCGAGCGAGCAGGCGGCGTGGCACAGGGTCGGCACGCCGTCCACGTCGTACACGTCGAGCATGAACCCGCGGATCCCGTCGGCGACCTGCTGCTCGTACCCGACGTGCTGGTTCGGCAGCGCCCACCCTTCGTCCTCGACGTTCATCGCGTTGTGGGCGATCGCGAGCGCGAGCGCGTCGAACGGCCGGTCGCACGACGCGCCGTTGCAGGTCGGGGGACCGTCCGTCCCGCCGTCGGTCGGGGGATCGCCGGCGCACCCCGCTGCCAGAACCAAGAACCCGAGCTTCACCGCGCCTCCCGACCGACGACGGTACCAGAGGGCGGGCTCGTCCGTCCGCGGGCGCCGCGATATCGGACCGCGTGTCACCCGATGATCCGCCACCGACGCGCCGTCCGTTCGTGTTCGACATGGAGACGCAGGATCCGGACGACTTCCTCACCCTGGTCCTGCTGCTGGGGCACCCCGCGGTGGACCTGCGCGCGGTCACGATCATGCCCGGGACGCGTGAGCAGGTCGGGCTGATCCGGTGGGCGCTGGCGGCGTTCGATCGTGACGACGTGCGCGTCGGGTCGTTCGACGCGGCGCGCGAGTCCCCGCCCCACAAGCCGGACGTCTCCCCGTGGCACTACGAGGCGTACGGGCGCACGCCCACCCTGGCCGATCCGGACGACGAGGGCTGGAAGGTGCTCGCCGGCGCACTCACCGACGAGACCACGCTCGTGACCGGCGCTCCGATGCGGAACATCGGGCGGCTGATGTCCGAGTCCGACCGCGACCGGCTCGGGCGGTTCGTGGTCCAGGGCGGGTTCGCCGGCGACGGCGTGGTGCCGGTCGAGCGCCAGCTCCCGAAGTTCCACGGGATGACCACCTGCCCGAGCCGGAACCTCGGGCACCCGAAGAGCGTGCTCCGCCTGCTGGACGGACGGCGGCGGTTCTCGGACCTCCGGTTCGTGTCGAAGAACGTGTGTCACGGCGTGATCTACGACGCCGAGCTGCACGCCCGCACGATCCGCGCGCTGCCGTCGACGACCGGCCTCCACCGCCGCTCGCTCGAGTGGTATCGTCACCGGCATGGCGCGGTACCTGATCGACCGCCCGGACGGCAAGGCGTTCCACGACCCGCTCGCCGCGTGCTGCGCGCTCGATCCGGCGATCGGCGAGTGGGCGGAGGTCGAGCTGTTCCGCGCGAACGGCGGGTGGGGCTCGCGCCTCGCGCCGGGCTCGGGGGTGCGGATCATCGTCGGCCACGATCACGAGCGGTTCGTGCGGGTCCTGCTCGGGGAGCGCTGACCGCGTCTCGGCCGATCGCCGCCGGGGTAGGGTGGAGCGATGCTCGCCGCCGCGTACGCCGCGTTCACGTCCGACCCCATCGCCGCCCGCCGGCAGTTCAAGGCGCTCGCCGCCGCCGGCGACCCGCGCGCCCAGGCGGCGTACGCGCTGATGCTCGCCACCGGCCGGGCCGGCGGAACCGACCCGACGGCGGCGGTCCACTGGTACACCAAGGCGGCCGAGCAGGGCCACGCGGAGGCGTGCCACGCGCTCGGCGGGATCTACCTCGAGGGCCGAGGCGTCCCTCCCGACGCAGCGGCGGCGCGGCAGTGGTACCTCCGCGCCGCCGACTGCGGCGACCGCGACGCGATGTGGACGCTCGGCGCGACGAGCGCCGATCCGGACGAGGCGCTGACGTGGTGGCGGCAGGCGGCCGCGCGCGGGCACGTCGGCGCGTGGTCGTCGATCGGCCGGGCGCTGCTCGGAGACGGCGAGATCGGCGAGGGCGCGGAGGCGCTGCTCGAGGCCGCCACCGCGGGGGACGAGGAGGCGTTGACCGAGCTCGCGCGCGTGTTGCCCGCGGTGCGCGACGCGGCAGGCCGCGGAGAGCCGGCGGCGGCGTGGGT
>JBEBJW010000641.1:0-4939 GCA_040079715.1 Myxococcota bacterium
CGTAGGCTGTCCGGGTGAAGACGCAGGGCGCCTCGGCGCACGCCGCCGAGACGCCGCTCGCGCGCACCCGCGAGACGCCGCTTGCGCTGACCCGCCGGGCCCGCCGGATCCACCGGTCGCTCGCCGAGCGCTACCCCGACGCACACTGCGAACTCGACTTCGACACCCCGCTGGAACTGCTGGTCGCCACCATCCTGTCGGCACAGTGCACCGACGCCCGGGTGAACCAGGTGACACCGGCCCTGTTCGCGAGGTACCGCACCGCCGCCGACTACGCCGGTGCCGACCGGGGCGAGCTCGAGTCGATGATCGTCTCGACCGGGTTCTTCCGGGCCAAGTCGGACTCCCTGCTCAAACTGGGTGCCCGGCTGGTCACCGATTTCGGCGGCACGGTGCCGGCCCGCCTCGAGCAGCTGGTGACGCTGCCCGGGGTGTCCGCCCTGCCGCCCGGCCCGCAGACCGCGTGGTCGGTCGCGTCGGTGCCGCTGGCGATCGTGCTGGTGGTGCTCGGGATCGTCGCGGTACCGGCGATCCTGTACCTCGTGCCGGTGGTGATCGCGGCCTGGCTCCGGCTGCGCCGCCGCGACCTCGCGACCCTGCTCGAGGCGTCCGGGTGGGCGATCAACACCCGGCTGTACCTCGATCGGGCGCTGGCGATCCAGCTCACCCGCCGCCCGCCGGACGACCGGATCGCCGCCCGGACCGTGGCTCCGACCGTCCGCACCAACCGAGCGGACCGGGGCGCCCTCCCGATGGGGAGGACCCCCGCCCCGTTCGACCGCGCCGGTCAGTCCGGGTAGGCGACGCCGGACATGTCGTACAGGTCCGGCACGAAGAACACGCGGCTCGTCACGTTGCCGACCGCGGTGGCGCCCACGTCCCACACGAGCTCGCCGTCCCGGGTGATCTCGGACATCCGGCCCTGGCCCGACCAGCTCACGAGCAGGTTGTCGCACCCCTCGATCGGGATCCGCCGCACGTCGCCGAGCAGGTTCTCGAACTTGTCGCTCTCGTACGACCAGACCTCCTGGTAGCCGGCGTCGTCGAACGCGTACTCGACGAGCCGCGACAGCTCGGCGCGGTTCCGGTTGTCGAACATCAGCATCCCGCCGTCCCACACGTCGGAGAAGTGCCCGTGCTCGAACGCCTCGTCCGCCGCGCCCGGCAGTTCGGCGAACGCGCCGCCCCACTCCCACGCGAGGTCGCCCGACGCGCCGTCGATCTTCATCGTCACGTCGAGCCACCGCCAGTTCATCAGGTACCCGCCGTCGCTGTCGCGGTACGCGAGCGAGTTGCCGTGCCCGAACTCGTAGCAGCCGCGCTCCTTGAGGAACGCCGGCTCGATCTTGATGATGTTGCCGTCGTTGTCGCGCTGGATCACCATCGAGTCCGGCGGGATCGTGTACACGCCGGCGGGGTAGTCGGTCCAGGTGTTCCAGATCTCGGTCGCCCCGGCCCGATCGGAGAGCCCCTCGTCCGACTCGTAGATCACGTCGGCCGCGACGCACACCGGCCCGAGGTCCGGGTCGTCGCCAGCGGGGTCGATCCCGTCGCGGAACTCGTACCCGAGCCACGCGATCCGGCCGTCCGACCGCTCGACGAAGTCGTGGTGCCCGTTGAGGGTCTCGGTGACCGACTGCACGGTGCCGTCGTACGACACGCGGATCACCTGGGCGATGTCGTCGACCTTGGCCGCGTCGGCGGTGTTGTACAGGATCGACTGGCCGTCTCGTCCGGGGCGGACCCGGCCGACCTGCGCCGGCTCGTCGACCCCGAGGCTCCAGACGTAGTTGCCGTCGCGGTCGAGGATCGCCACGCCGGACTTGTCGGCGCCGATGTAGCTGAACAGGACATACCCGCCGTCCATGCACGACTTCTCGGGCTGCCAGGCGTTGAGGGTGAACGCCGGGACCCCGGACGCCGGCGGATCGATCGTCACGTCGATCGGCTCGGACTCGCCCTTGTCGGTCACGACGACCATCTGGTACGACTTGCCGGACTTGAGGCCGCGGACCTCGACCTTGCCGTCAGCGGCGGGGGCGGGCGGGGTCTCCTGGTCGAGCTCGCCGTCGGCCAGGCCGAACTTGACCGTGGCGTCGCCGTCCTTGCCGCCTTCGAACGTGACGGAGCCGCTGCCCGGGATCTGCCCGGGGACGAACGCCACGTCCTTGATCTTCGAGCAGCCGCCGAGCGCCGCCGCGAGCAGAATCCACTGCGTCACCAGTCCCTCCGTCCTGTTCACGGTAATCCGTCGGATCACGGTTCGCCGTCGCAGAGTGTCGGGGTATGGTGGTCCGATGAACCGCGCCCGCGTCTCCTCCGCACTCCTGCTCGGGGCTGGCTGGGTCCTCGCGGTCGGGGCGTGCTCGGACCCCGGTCCCCGGCCCCCTCCGGACTACGGTACCGCCGAGACGGACACGATCCCGGCGTTCTACGGGCGCGTCCCGAAGAACGTGTTCATGATCTCGATGGACACGTTCCGCAAGGATCACCTCGATCGGTACGGCGAGGTGGGCAAGACGCCGTTCCTGTCCGCGGTGGCGGACGCGGGGTACGCGTTCGACGACCACGTCCAGTGCTCGAACTGGACCTACGCGAGCACGAGCTGCACCCTCGCCGGCCGGTACAACGAGGAGTCGGGGATGATCCCGCAGCTCGTGTCCGGGTTCGAGGGGCGGTACCCGGTCGGCACCCCGTTCCTCGCGTCGTACCTCCACGATTCGCTCGGCACGTACGGGATCATCGCCTCGACCAACGGGTGGCTCGGGGCGGAGTGGGGCAACACCGGCGGGTACGTCGAGTCGTTCCACCCGGTGGGCTCGACCGCGTGGGAGGCGTACACCCAGGGGCGGGAGCGCCTCGATTCGGCGATCGGGCGCGGCGAGGACCGGTGGATGCTCCACGTGCACCTCACCGAGCCCCACGCGAGCTACGACCCGCCGGCGGAGTACCTGAAGGGCCTCGAGGGGCTCGAGCCCGTCCCGTACGATCTGGCGAACCGCGACCAGCAGTACACCGCCCGCGCCGACTGGCCGACGATGACCGACGAGGAGCAGGCGCTGCTGCTCCAGCACCTGAACGTCCGGTACGAGGGCGAGCTCGCCTGGATGGACGACCAGATCTTCCAGATGATCGCCGACATGGACTTCGACGGCCTGCTGGACGACACCCTCGTCGTTTTCTGGACCGACCACGGCGAGCAGTTCTTCGAGCACGGCTACCAGACCCACGCGTACACGCTGTACCGCGAGGAGAACGACGCGCTGCTGTTCCTGTGGGCGAAGAACATCGTCCCCGGCGCGTGGTCCGGCCCGACCTCAGCGATCGACATGGTGCCGACGCTGCTCGCGCTGTACGGCGTCGATCAGCCCCTGGAGGTCACCGGCTACGCGGTCGGGACCGCCCCGGAGGACCGCCCGCGGTTCGCCCACACCGTCGCCCGGCTCGGGGTGGCGTCGTCGATCATGAAGGGCCCGTGGAAGATGACGTTCTCGTGGTTCGGCGTGATCCACCTGTACGACCTCGACGCCGATCCGGCCGAGCAGGTCGACCTGTACGACCGGGAGAACCCGTCGGACGAGGCGCGCGCGCTGTGGGCGGAGCTCCGGCCGCAGATCGAGCAGCAGGCGGCGCTGTTGCCGGAGTACGCGGTCGCGTGGCCGCCGGAGCTGACCGACCCCGTCAGCCGGTGACGTCGTCGGCCTGGGGCAGCAGGTCCTCGGCCTGGGGGTCCTCGGCGACGTGCCGGACCGCGTCCTCGACGATGTGCGCTACGTGTGGATCGTCGAGCGCGTACACCCGGTGACGCCCGCGCGGCGCGGACCGGACCAGCCGGGCGTCGCGGAGCAGCCGCAGGTGGTGCGACAGCGCGCTCGCCTCGATCCGGACCCGCTCGGACAGCTGACCGGCGGTGAGCGCCCCCTCGCGGGCCAAGGCCAGCAGCACGTGGACCCGGGCCGGGTGCCCGACGACCTGGAGCAGGGCCGCCGCCCGCTGGAGCAGGGCCGCTGACGGGGCCGGGACCGTCCCGCAGCCCGGCTCAGCCGACATCGCCGCACCGGGTGGCGCAGCCGTCGCCGGTCCGATCGACCTGGATCGTCGCGTGGCGGACCCCGTACGCGTCGCGGAGCAGCCCGCGGGCGTGGCGGATCACCCCGTCCGACGGCGCGGCCTCGGCCAGCACCAGGTGGACGCTGACCAGCGGGGTCCGCCCGTCGACGCTCCAGACGTGCAGGTCGTGGACCTCGCACACCCCGGCGACCCCGGCGAGCGCGGCCTGGAGCCGCTGGACGTCGAACCGGGACGGCGGGAGCTCGAGCAGCACCCGCCCGGCGTCCCGGACCAGCCCGATCGCGCCGATCGCGACCAGCACCCCGACGATCAGCGACGCGACCGGGTCCGCCCCCGGGTACCCGAGCATCAGCAGCCCGGCCGCGACGATCGCCGCCACCGAGCCGAGCGCGTCGGACAGCATGTGGAGCAGGGCCCCGCGCGCGTTCAGATCGTTCGGGTCCGCGCCGTGGAGCGCCCACGCGCTCCCGAGGTTGATCGCGAGCCCGATGACCCCGACCACCAGCACCGGCGTCCCGGGGACGGGCGGCGGACCGAGCATCAGCCGGGTGAGCCCCTCGCGGACGATCCACGCGCACACGGCGAGCAGCCCGAGCCCGTTGACGAACGCGCCGAGCACCTCGGCCCGGGCGAGCCCGTACGTCATCCTCGCGGACGCCCGCCGGGTGGCGAGGGTGGCGGCCCCGATCGCGAGCGCGAGCGCGCCCACGTCGGACACCATGTGGCTCGCGTCGGACAGCAGCGCGAGCGACCCGGACCACCACCCGACCCCGACCTCGACCAGCAGGAACGCGGCGTTGAGCCCGAGCGCCCACCGGAGCGCCGACCGGCTGTCGGTGTGGACGTGCCCATGCCCGTGCCCGTGCCC
>JBEBJW010000642.1:0-4936 GCA_040079715.1 Myxococcota bacterium
GGCGGCGAGATCGGCTTCGGCGGCGCGGGCGGCGCGGCGATCGGCCGGGTCCATCGACAACAGGCGCTCGGGCTCGCCGAGGCGCCCGAACCAGGTGGCGTGCGCGTCCCACAGCGGGTCTGCGCCGGTGAGATCGCGGCGGGCGCGGTCGCGGACCACGGCGAACAGCCGGTACACCCCGGGCTGCACCACCCGGACCAGCGACTGGGACACGAGGGCGTCCAGCGCGTCGAGGGCGGGTCCGCGCGCCGCGCCGACGACGGCCGCCAGGGCGTCGAGGTCGAACGGGCCCTCGAAGGTGGAGGCCGCGGCGAGGGCGCGCCGATCGACCGGGTCCAGCCGCTCGAACGAGCGCTCGAGGACCTCGGCCATCGAGGTGCGCCCCCGCCCGCTCAGCACCTCGAGCGGGGCGCCGAGCAGCTCGACCAGTCGGTCCGGCCCGATCAGCGAGAACCGCGCGGCGGCGAGTTCGAGCGCGAGCGGCAGGCCCTCGAGCGCCTGGACCACCCGGCGGACCGTGGTCCGCTCGGTGTCCGGTGCGCCGGCGCGGGCGAGGAACAGCGCGAGGGCGTCGTCCTCGGGGAGCGGCTCGAGCGACACGGGCGGCTCACCGGGGATCCGCACCCGGCTGGTCGCGACGACGCACAGGCGCGGCGCCTCGGCGAGCCAGTGCGGGACCCGCTCCGCCACGGCGTCGACGCAGTCGTCGCACTCGTCGAGCACCACGACCAGGGCGCCGAGGCGCGCGAGGGCCGGTCCGACGGGGCCAGCGAGGTCGAGGCGGCGGGCGACGGCCTGGTCGACGTCGGACCCCGAGCGCAGCGAACGGCACGCCACCTCGGCCGAGGCCAGGCGGGCGCGAGCGACGAGCTCGACCGCGACGCGGCTCTTACCGACCCCGGCCGGCCCGACGAACGCGACCCGGCGGGCGGTCCGGAGGCGCTCGAGGGCGTGGGCGAGCTCGTCGGCGCGGCCGAAGAACCCGGACGGCGGCCCCTCCACCCCGTCGAGGCGCAGGCCCTGGCCGTACACGGTGAACAGGTGGCGCGGGGCGGTGGGGTCGTCTTCGAGCTTGGCGCGGAGCCGGCCGGTGGTCGCGTCGATCGTGCGGGTCTGGACGCCGGGGCGATAGCCCCACACCTCGGTGAGCAGCTCGTCGCGCGGCACGATCTCGCCCGCGCGGCGCGCCAGGTGGTCGAGCAGCCGGGTCTCGAGCGAGGTGAGCCCGATCGCCTCGGCGTCGTACACCACGATCGCCCGATCCAGGTCGACGGTCCGCCGACCGAGCCGAAACACGCGCATCGGGAGGTCCTATCCGACGGGGGCCGGTCCGCGCGGTCCGGCAGCGGGTCACGGGGCGCAGACGACCGGCGACACCACCCCGTCGACCCCGTTCGCGGCCATCACCACCGCGCACACGCAGTCCGACTCCGGGCCCCAGTTCGACCCGTCCCACAGATCGAGCGTGAGCGCGCCGTCCGACGGGTCGGCGACGAACGCGTTCCGCAGGCTGACCCAGTCGTACGCGGGCGCGTTCGACCCGGTGTCGTTCGTGCTGCTGGTGGTGCTGCCCGTGGTGCTCCCGGTCGTCCCTCCGCTCGTGGTGCCGCCCCCGCCGATGGTCGACTCGTCCATCGCGCCGCACGATCCGTCGGGCCGCTGGACGTGGACCCGCACCACCGACGGAGCGTCGACGTCGACCACCAGCTCGACCGTGACCGACACCACCTCGACCGCGCCCGGCGGGCTTGCCGGGTCGACCCCGGGTGGTGAACGAGGTGGTGAACGAAGTGGTGCGGTCGTGGACCACCCCCTGGGCCTCCACTCAGGTTCGGCCGACCCGCAGGTGCAGCGGGAGGCGCACCGGGCGCGTGGCGTCGGGGTCGCCCCACGCGCGGCGGAGCTCGTCGCGCACCGCGAGCGTCGGGCGGGTCCCGGTCGCCCGCAGGTACCGGCCCGCGGCGGACCACGTCTCGATCACCCCGACGAGATCGTGGAGCGTCCAGCTGACGTCGATCGCGAACGCCGGACAAAGGACCTCGTCGAACGGGAACCACAGATCACGGTACCCGCGGCGCACGACCTCGAGCTCCGGCGGGTGGTACGGCCCGAGCACCGCGGTGGCGTAGTGTTCCAACACGCGGTCGACCTCGGGGGACACCTCCGGCCCCACGCCGTAGGTCCACAAGGCGATCACGCCGTCCGGGCGCAGCACCCGGCGCGCCTCCGCGTAGAACGACGGCAAGTCGAGCCAGTGGACGGCGGACGCCGCGGTGACGAGGTCGACGGCGCCGTCGGGCAGCGAGCTCGCGCTCGCGGGCTCGCATCGATACTCGACGCGCGGGTGAGGCTCGGCGTGCATCAGCTGAGCGCGGCTCGCGTCGGTGGCGACGACCCGCTCGAACTGCGCTGCGAGCGCGGTGGCCGCCTGGCCGCTGCCGGTCCCGCAGTCCCAGCAGGTATTGCGCGCGGGGCACAACGACGCCAGATGGGAGAACAAGGAGGCGGGGTACCGCGGACGAAACCGCGCGTACGCCTCTGACAAGTCCGAGAAGTGGTCGACGAACATCACGGCCCGCCCTCGGCCGTCCCCGCCAGCGGGAGCCTCACCCGGAACGTGCTCCCAGCACCCGGTCGGCTGGTCACGTCGACCTCCCCGCCGAGCAGCCGGGCGAGGTGCCGGGTGATGGTGAGCCCGAGCCCGGTCCCCCCGTACCTGCGCGACGTCGACGAATCCGCCTGGGTGAACGCATCGAACACCCGACCCACCTCCGCCTCCGTCATCCCGATCCCCGTGTCGTGGACGGAGAGGACCACCGCGTCCGACGCTCGGGCCGCCACCAGTCGAACGTCTCCGTCGCGGGTGAACTTGTTCGCGTTGCCGAGCAGGTTCACCAGGATCCGGCGCAGCGATTGGACGTCGGTGACGATCGCGCCGACGTCGTCGTCGATCGCGGTCACCATCGTGTTGCGGTTCCGGGACTGTTGCGGGCGGACCAGCGCGACGGCGCTCGCGACCACGTCGCGCACCTGCACCAACTCCAGGTGGAGCGACACCGCGCCGGCTTCGATCTTCGACAGGTCGAGGATGTCGTCGATCAGCTGCAGCAGCTGGTGGGCGGACCGGACGATCGTTCCCAGCTCCGCCGTCGCCGGGGAGCTCGGGTTCTCCTCCATCGCGAGCTCCGCGTACCCGATGATCGCGTTGAGGGGCGTCCGCAGCTCGTGGCTCATCGTGGCGAGGAACGTGCTCTTGGCGCGGGTCGCGGACAGCGCGTCGTCACGGACCCGCTCCAGCTCGTGGAGGGTCCGGTGGTGGGCGGTCATGTCATGGATCATCAGCGTCACGCCTTCCGGGTGTCCTTGCGCGCGAACCTCGTACATCCGGTCGAGGGACGCGTGGGTGCGCACTGCGAGCCCGCCGTCCGCCACGGCCTCCACCGCCTCGACCATCACCGGCGCGAACACCTCCGACACCGACCGGCCCTCGATCGAACCCTGCGGGACCAGCGCATGGATCACCGCGCCCTGGGCGAGGGCGATCCTGCCGTCCCGGTCGACCGCCACCACGCCGACCGGCAAGGTCCCGAGGATCATCCCGAGCCTGCGCGCGGTCGACGCGAGATCGGTCTGCGCCCGCTGGCGCGCGGTCCGTTCGATGAACTGGCCGTACACCGCTCCGGTCAGCCGACACACGAACCGCAGGATCGTGACGTGCTCGTCGGTGAAGGCGTGCGGTCGGGCCGACGCGAGACCGAACACCCCGAGCGACGTGTCGCCCGACGCCACGGCCATGAACAGCCTCGATCGCACCGCGAAGCTCCGTGGGCTGGACTCGGTCTGGCCGTCCGCCTCGGTGTCGGGGACGTGCAGGTCCTGGCGCGAGCGGAACACCGACCCCGGGTGCCGGTCCCACGCCGACGCTTCGGCCCACACGCGCTCTTCCTCGGTGAACCCACGAGCCACCAGCAGCCGCAAGCGGTTCTGCTCGAAGTCCCACAGGTACAGGCCGTAGTACTCCACCGCCACCAACGACTCGAGCGCCCGCTCCACCTGAGCCGCCAGCGACCGGAGGTCGGTCACCGTCGCGAAGTCGCCGGCGATCGACGACAACCGATCGACGGTCCGCAGCACCTCGCGTCGGCCTTCGTTCATCCGTCGGAGCCCAGCCCGAGCGCGGCCAGCGCGGCTCGAGCGCAGTCCTCGTCCTGTTCGTAGTGGCCACCGCTCACGCCGATCGCGCCGACCAGCTGTCCGTCGACCCGGATCGGGAGCCCGCCGCCGAGCAGGATGAACTGGTCGAGCTGCGGGGCGCCGTGGAGCAGGATCGGGTCTCGGTGGATCATCTCGTACCAGGCTGCGCCCGTCGGCAGCCCGAAGCCGACCGCGGTGAGCGCCTTCTTCCGGGAGGCCCCCTCGGCCACCAGCGCGGCGCCGTCCATTCGCGCGTAGGCCTTGAGCACGCCGCTCTCGTCGACGACCGTGGTGGAGATGGCGAGCCCGATGGCGCGCGCGCGCGTCTCGGCGCCCTCGATCAGCGCCCGGGCGAGCGCGGCGGTGATGGAACTCCGTTGAAACGTCTTCACCACCCGACCTCCCGCCAGCCCGTTCGGAACCGAACCGGCGTGTTCGGGGTGCGCCCGGTTACGCGAGCCGTCGGACCGGCCGGTGCCGAAGCCCAGGGCGACACCCGAACGTTCGCTCCTCCCACCCCACGCGCTGCCAGCCGCCCGGCGACGCGCGGTCCGGAGGCCGCTCCGACGACGCTTCGGAACCTCGCGGGATCACCAGCGAACCGCCGCCGAGACCTTCGCGAGCGCCGTCCACGCCTCGACCCTCCCGTCCACGATCCCCGCAGATCCGCCCAGGTACACCGCCGTCCCGGGGTGCCGCTCCCACGCCGCGAGCGCCTCGGCCGTCGTCGCGTCCTCGAAGG
>JBEBJW010000643.1:0-4920 GCA_040079715.1 Myxococcota bacterium
GTCTGCGGACGGGTCGTCGTCGAACCGGAACCACGCCTCCTCGAGGGCCGTGCGGTCCGGGCTCGTGGCGGCGAGGAGCTCGGCCGCGGTCCGCTCCGACTCCACCGCCTCGACGAACCGAGCGTCGGCGCGGATCCCGGCCGTCGCGAGCCACGCCACCACCGCCAGCGCCGCCGCGAACCCGACCGCCGACAGCGCCATGAGGCCGATCACCGCGCCGAGCACCGGGCCGATCACCGGGCCCTGTCGCATCTTCCGCCGCGCCGGGACCGGCGTGTTCGCCTCGGACGAGCCGGTGTGGTCGACCACGAACGGCGGCGGGCGGCGGCGCTGGAGGCTCGGCGAGCCGGCGAGGTCGACGTACTCGGGCAGATCGCGCGCGTCGACCTCCTCGAACGGGTCGCGGAACCCGGGATCCTTCCGCTCGAGCCTCGGCATCTGGTACGGCAGGCCGCGCAGTCCGTCGCCCTCCGGCCCGAGGAACGCCTCGCGGTCGATCGTGGACGAGCCCTCGTGCGGGCCGACCGGGCGCGCCTCGGCGGTCGGCGAGCGGCGTCCGAGGAGCTGGATCAGGATCTGGAGCTGGGCGTCCGGGACGACGTGGTCCGGCGGCCGATCCGGGAGCAGCTCCGGCCGCCACGGGACCTCCCCGAGCGCTCCGAGCTGGTCGAGCCGGCTGGTCAGGAGCGACCGGAACGACTCCACGTCCTGCAGGCGCTCTGCCGGGTCGTACGCGCACGCGCGGAACACCACTGGCCGGAGCGCGCCCGGGACCGGCGCCATCAGCCCGTCGTACGCCTCGGCGTAGAACAGGTCGGCCTGGTGCCGGCCGGCGAGCAGCGTGTACAGCATCGCGCCGAGCGAGTACACCTCGGTCCGCGGGTCCGGCGACCAGCTCCGGCGCATCTCCGGCGCGAGGTGGGCCCACGGCTCCGCCGACCGCCCGGACGTGTTCACGTCGAGCCGCGCGACTCGGCCGAACCCGACCAGCACCGGGCCGCCCTCCTCAGCGAACCGGACCACCGACGGGCGGACGTTGCCGTGGAGGATCCCGCGGGTGTGCGCGTGGACGAGGCCGTCCGCCACCCGCAGCACCACCGTGGCCGCGAGGATCGGCGTCATCGGCATGAACTGCGCCGCCGACCCGTGGAGGCGATCCCGGACCACGAACGAGATCGCGCCGTCCTCGCCCATGTCGATCACCCGCTCGACCGCGGGGTGCTCGAGGCGGGCGAGGAGCTCGGCCTCGCGGACCAGCCGCTGCCCCGCCGCCGGATCGGCCGGCACGTCGATCGTCCGCCAGCGGTGGAGTCGAAGGTCGTACCCGAGGAACGTAGCTCCGAGGTCGGTCGCCTCGAGCGTGCGCACTACGCGGTATCGCCCCTGCAGCGTGGGCGCCGGCTCCTTCTTCGGCTCGGTCGACGACATCGTCCTCATTCGTCGGTGGGTCCGTCCAGTGCCCCATCGTACCCTGCCGGTCCGGGCGGTGGGTATCGCGACGGTCGACCTTGACGGTAGCCTTGCTGCCCCGTAGGTTGAAGCATGATGGCGCGTCCCGTCTGGCTCGTGGGGCTGGCGATCGCCTGCGGAGGCGAGGGCGGAGCCGGGCCGGTGGCCGAGGCCTCGATCGTCCCGTTGACGCCGGTCGAGCACCTGCTCCGGGCGTCGATGGCGGTGCGCGGGATCCGGCCGTCGGTGGCCGAGCTCGACGCGATCGAGGCCGATCCGGACGCGCTGCCCGGGCTGGTCGAGGGGTGGCTCGACTCGGACGAGTTCGGCGCGACGATCGAAGACCTCCACGCCGAGCTGTACGAGCTCCGGGCCGACACGAACTACCAGCTCCCGGTGATGGGCCCGCTCGAGGAGCGAGGCTACAACCAGGCGGACCTCCACCGGTCCACCGTCGACGCCCCAGTCAAGCTGGTCCGGGAGGTCGTGCTCGCCGACCGGCCGTACACGGAGATCCTCACCGCGGACTACACCGTCGCGAACGACGTCGTCGCCGCGATCTACGGGCTCGCGTACGATCCGAACGGGCCGGAGTGGCAACACACCCACTGGATCGACGGTCGTCCGCAATCCGGGCTGCTGTCGGACTCGGAGATGTGGCGCCGGCACGTGTCGAACGCGGCGAACTTCCACCGGGGCCGCGCGAACTTCGTGTCGCGGACGTTCCTGTGCGAGGACATCGGCGCGCGCGACGTGTTCGTCGCCGGCGGGGTCGACATCTCCGACGAGTTCGCGGTCGCCGAGGCGGTGTCCACCCAGACCGGCTGCGTCGGGTGTCACAACGTGATCGACCCGATGGCGGCGTTCTTCTGGGGCTACAAGGAGCAGCTCAAGCGCGGCGCGATCCTGTCGGCGTACGAGCTGAACTGCGAGTGGGATTGGACCCTCGGCCCGCCCCCGATGGGGGACTACCGGATCGAGCACTGGTGCTACCCGCTGAAGTTCTACGACGTGTCGGAGGAGGGCGATTGGTCGTACTGGCACCTCCGCCCGCCGGGGTTCTTCGGCGAGCCGGGGTCGGACATGGCGGATCTCGGTCGGATGATCGCCGCTGATCCGCGGTTCGCCGAGTGCACCGCCCGCACCTTCGCGGCCTACCTGACCGAGACCGACCGGGAGGCGATCCCGGACCGGTGGGCCGGCGAGCTGCGCGACGTGTTCGTGGACAGCGGGTACTCGGCCAAGGCGCTGGTCGAGGCGATCGTGCTGTCCGAGCCGTTCTCGGCCGCGAAGCGCACGCCGGGCGTCCCGGGTCCGGACGCGGCGTTCGTGGCCGGGCTCCAGCTGATCCGGCCCGAGCAGGCCTCCCGGACGATCCGCGACCTCACCGGGTTCCAGTGGCTCGCGAACCAGGACTACCCCGGGTGCGAGCTGTACGGGAACAACTGCTGGGGCGCGGTCGACCTCGCCACCACCGACGTGTACGGGTTCCGCAGCATGATGGGCGGGATCGACAGCTACACCGTGCTCCACCCGACCCACACCCCCACCCCGACCGGGATCCTCGCCCAGCGGAAGCTGGCGGACGAAGCCGCCGGGTTCGCGGTGCTGGCGGAGTCGTCGGTCGACCCGTCCAGCCGGCGCCTGGTCACGGGCGCTGCCCCGACCGACGCGGACGAGACGGTGGTCCGGGCCCAGATCGTCGCCTGGTTCCGGCGGATGTTCGCCGAGACGGTCACGGCCGACGACCCGGACGTCGACGCGGTGTACGCCCTGTTCTCGGCCGCCTCGGCCCGCGCGGGGGACCCGAAGGAGGGGTGGCGCGTGGTGTTGTCTACGTTGTTCCAAGATCCTTCGATGGTGTTCTACTGATGCGGCCGTCCCGCCGAGACCTGCTGCTCCAGTCGGCCGCGCTGCTCGGCGCGCCCCGGTTCGCGTTCGGCCAGGGCACCGGCGGCGCCGACGCGAAGCACCTGATCGTGGTGTTCGCCGAGGGCGGGTGGGACGTGACCTACGGGCTCGACCCGAAGCTGTCGTGCATCGCGACCGACGGCGGGCCGTGCGCGATCCAGGGCCCGGAGCTCGACGAGGACCGGAGCAATCCCGACGATCGCGAGGCGGTCCAGACCTTCGGGTCGATCCCGGTGGTGGTCAACGACGTGAAGCGCCCGAACGTCCGGGCGTTCTTCGAGCGGTGGCACGGTCGGAGCCACGTGGTGAACGGCGTGTGGACCGGCTCGATCGCCCACGACCCATGCCGGACCCGCCTGCTCACCGGCACCCCGGACGGCACCCACGCCGATCTCGCCACGATCGCCGGGTACACGTTCGGCGGCGCGCTGCCGCTCGGGTCGGTCGACCTGTCCGGGTGGTCGATCGCCGGTCCGCTCGCGTCGAGCACCGGTCGGCTCGGGTTCCACAGCCAGATCGCGGCCCTGATCGACGACGGCTCGTCGTTCCGGGCCCCGGCGGGGGTCGGGTTCGAGTATCCGCTGTTCGACCTCGATCCGACCGACGAGGCCAGCGTCGAGACGTTCGTCCGCAGCCGGGTCGACGCGCTCCGGTCGCGGTTCTCCGACGGGGGAGGGCGCAACGATCGCGTGCTCGACGATCTGCTGGTGTCGATGGACCGCGGGGATCGGTTCCGCGACCGGTCACAGGAGATCCTCGCGTCGCTCCGGCTCGGGATCGAGACGTCGTTCACCGAGCAGCTCGGGATGGCGGTCGATCTGATCGAGGCCGGCTTGTGCCACGCCGTCACGATCGACACCCGCGAGGAGTGGGACACCCACTCCGCCAACGTCACCCAGCACACCTCGTACGATCGCACGTTCGCCGGGTTGTCGGCGCTGCTGGCCGATCTCGAGGGCCGGGCGATGCTCGACCAGGTCGTGGTGGCGGTGATCTCCGAGATGACCCGGACCCCGCTCCGCAACAGCGCCGACGGCAAGGACCACTGGGGGCACACCTCGGCGATGCTGCTCGGCGCGGTCCGCGGCGACGCGACCTCCGGCCGGACGACCGAGCTGCTCGAGTCCGAGCCGATGAACCTCGCGACCGGCGAGGTCGACCCGAACGGGGAGCTGTGCAAGTACGACAACCTGTGCGCCGGGATCCTCGAGCTCGCCGGGGTGGATCCGGGCGACTGGCTCCCGGGGGTGCAGCCGTTCCGCGGCGCCTCCGCGTGATCGCGTGGGTGGTGCTCGCCGGGTGCGCCGGGGACGGTACGGACACGACCCCGCAGCCGAATTGCGAAGATGGCGATACCTGGACCACGGTCGGCGAGCCGTTCGTCCGGACCTGGTGCACGAGCTGCCACGCGTCGACGCTGCCGGCGGAGCTCCGGTACGGCGCGCCCCTCGGCCTCGACTTCGACACGCTGGCCGGGGTCCGGGCGAGCGCCGACGCGGTCGCCGGCGCGAGCACCGGCGACGCCCCGCGGATGCCGCCGGCGCTGTCTCTTATACACAT
>JBEBJW010000644.1:0-4918 GCA_040079715.1 Myxococcota bacterium
CGCGGGAGGCGCGGCTGCGGGCGGGCCCGTGGGCGCGGTCCGAGCGGACCACATGGATCCTCGGGCCGGGCCTCGCGTCGTGCGAGACCTACCGGGTCCCCCTCGGCGGCGGTGACGGCGTCGGGTGGGCGATCGCCAGCGTGTTCACCGAGCCCGCCCTCCGCGGCCACGGGTTCGCGTCCGCCCTGCTCGACCGGCTGGCGGAGCGGCTCCGGACCGAGCCCGGCGCCCGGGGACTGGTGTTGTTCAGCGACGTCGGCGCCCGGATCTACGAGCGGGTCGGGTTCGTCGCGCGGCCGGCGGTCGATCGGGTGTGGCCGGCGGACCCCGGCGACCCCGACGACGGGCCGTGGACCCGGATCACCGACGCCGAGCTGCCGGCTACCCTCGCCGCGACCGCGCGACCGCCCGGGGCCGCGATCTGGCCGTCGGCGGGCCAGCTCGACTGGCAGCTCGATCGGGCCCGGACCCGGGCGGAGGTCGGGCGGCGGCGGGTCGTCCGGCCGTCGCGGTGCGGGGCGGTCCTCGACGACGGCCTCGCGGTGTGGGCCGACGACGGAGACGCATTGCTGGTGCTGCTCCTGACCGGCACCCGGCCGGAGACCGTCGACGGGCTCGCGACCGCCGCCGCCCGCACCGCGGGGTCCGTCGGGCTGCGGCAGGTCCGCGCGTGGGACACCCCCGGGCCGTGGCCGTCCTGGGCCCCGAGCCGCCCGCGCGACGGCGCGATCCCGATGATCCGGGCGTTCGGGGACGTCCCCGATTGGACGTGGATCCCGCGGGGGGTGTGGGTATGACCGTGTCGTATCGGGCGTCGGCGGACGGCCTCACCGCCGATCAGCTCCGGGGCGGGTTCTTCGTCGGGTGGCCGAGCGGACCGGCGCCGGAGGACCACCTGCGGATCCTCCGGGCGGCGACCGCGGTCGAGCTGGCCCTCGACGAGGCCGGCGCGGTGATCGGGTTCCTGACCGCGATCTCGGACGGGGTGTCGTGCGTGTACCTGCCGCTGCTCGAGGTCCTGCCGGCCCACCACGGGCGCGGGATCGGCACCGCCCTCGTCCGGCGGATGCTCGACCGGTTCCGGCACGTGTACATGGTCGACCTGTCGTGCGATCCCGCGGTCCAACCGTTCTACGCCCGGCTCGGGCTCCGGCCGACCATCGGGATGGCGCTCCGGAACTACGCGCGTCAGGCGTGCAGCCCGACCCGACTCCCGGCGTGACCCCGATCGCCGCCCTCCACGCCGCGGTCGACCGCGACGGCCTCGACCCGAGCTGGCATCGGGTGCTGGAGGCGTTCGGAGGCCCGGACGGGGACCCGCGCGACCTCCCCGCGCGGATCCGCGCCGCCCTCGCCGACGAGGTCGACCCGGACCAGGCCGCGCTGTTCGCTCGACGGTACGTCCAGCTGATCGCGCTGCTCGCCCGGGTGCCCGGCCCCGAGGCCCCGCTGCTGACCGCGTTCCTCGTCCACCGGGCCGCCGGGATCCTCGACGCCCCGCCGCCGCGGGCGCTCCGGATCCGGGCCCTCGTCGACTACGTGTTCGCCCACGCCTCGGTCGTGGTCCACCGCGACCCCACCGCCCCGACCGTCGCCGAGCGGGTCCGCGCGACCGCCGCGTCCGCCGCGTTCGACGGGGCGCGCCGGATCGCCCACGCGACCGTCGCCGGCCCGACCCGCGATGGCCCGGTCCACCTGAACCTGGTCCGGCTCGCGCCCGGGGTCCGGTTCGACGCCCACGACGTGCGGCCTCGGCACGGCGGCGACCTCGCGGCGATCGCCCGCGCAGATCGCGCGCCGGTCGCGTTCTCCGGCGGGTTCTTCCTGTACAGCGAGCCGGAGATCCTGGGCCCGTCGGTCCGCGGCGACCCGGTCGGGCTGCTGGTCAGCGGCGGCACGGTGGTCGGCGCCCCGGCGTTCCGGCGGTCGGCGGTGGTCCGGTGGGTCGACGGCCGGGTCGGGATCGCCCGGATCGGCCCGGAGGACGCCCACTGGACGCTCGGCCCGCGCCCGCTCCGCCCGACCGCGACCAACGATCCGCAGGCACCCGCCCCGCCGCGTACAACCGGGCGTACGGGCTGCGGTCACCGGACCGGCCGGAGCGCGGGGTCGCCGTCGTCGCGGGGCGGGTGGTGGCGATCGACCGGGGACCGGTGCCGATCCCGCTCGCGGGGGTGGTGCTGGTGGTGCCGGACGACGCGATCCTCCCGCCGGTCGGCGCGGCGGTCGAGGTGCGCCTGCCGGGGATCGCCGCGGCGATGGGCGGCGGTCCGCGGCTGCTCGGTCCGTGGCCGCTCGGTCTGGGGTCCCTCCCGGACGAGGACTTCGCCGGGACCGCGCCCCCGGTCACGTTCTCCCAGGACGAGACGTTCGACACGAACCGCCTCCCGCGCCTCGCCGTGGGGACCGATCCGGACGGCGCGACCTGGGTGGTCGCGGTGGACGGGCGAGACCTCGACCGGGCGCCGGGGCTGACCCTCGCCGGGACGGCGGACGTGCTCGCGGCGGTCGGGTGTACCGAGGCGGTGAACCTGGACGGCGGGTCGAGCAAGCGGATGGTGGTCGACGGGCGGGTGGTGGACCTGCCGTCGACCGAGGTGGGACCCGCGTCGCCGGACGGCCCGGTCCGCCCGGTCCGCTCCGCGATCCTGGTCGAGGGCTCAGGGTGGGGCCCCCCGACGAAGGGCAGGTGACGGGCGACCCGTGTCCCCAGGTCTGCGGACAGGCGAGCCCCGCCCGGACCTCCGACGCTGACGACGATCCGTCGAACGTCGACAGCGACGGCGACGCGCTCGGAGACGCCTGCGACCCGTGACCACGGCCTGATTCCCGAACGCGCGGGTCCTCGGTCCGCCGGCCGCTCACGGGCGGATCGTCCCGTCCATCTTCAGCGACCGCACCAGGAACGCGAGCATGTCCGCCCGCTCGTCGATCTGCATCGCGATCGACTTGCCGGCGCCGTGGCCCGCGCGGGTGTCGATCCGGGCCAGGATCGGCGCCGAACCCTGCTGGGCGTGCTGCAGCGCCGCCGCGAACTTGAAGCTGTGGCCGGGGACCACCCGGTCGTCGTGGTCGGCGGTCAGGACCATCGTGGGCGGGTACGCCGCGTCCCGGCAGTTGTGGACCGGCGAGTACGCCCCGAGCGCCTGGAACATCTCCGGCGAGTCCGCGCTGGTGCCGTAGTCCGCCGCCCACCCCCAGCCGATCGTCCAGGTGTGGTACTTCAGCATGTCCATCACCCCGACCGCCGGCAGCGCCGCGCCGAACAGATCCGGCCGCTGCACGAGCGTCGCGCCGACCAGCAGCCCGCCGTTGCTCCGGCCGTGGATCGCGAGCCGGTCCGGGGCGGTGTAGCCGTTCCCGATCAGCCACTCGGCCGCGGCGATGAAGTCGTCGAACACGTTCTGCTTGCGGAGCTTGGTCCCGGCCTCGTGCCAGTCCCGGCCGTACTCGCCGCCCCCGCGCAGGTTCGCGACCGCGTACACCCCGCCGAGCTCGAGCCACACGAGGTTCGGCACCGCGAACGTCGGGGTGGACGGGATGTTGAACCCGCCGTACCCGTACAGCAGCGTCGGCTGGCGTCCGTCGAGCACGAGGTCCTTGCGGTGGACCACGAACATCGGCAGCTTCGTGCCGTCCTTGCTGGTGACGAACACCTGCTCGGTCGTGTAGGCCGCAGGGTCGAACGCGACCTTCGGCTCGCGGAACAGCTCGACCCGGTCGGTGGCGAGGTCGTACCGGAACACCTGGGTCGGCTGGGTGAACGAGGTGAACGTGAAGAACGTCTCGGTGTCGGTCGCCTCGCCGTCGAACCCGTCGACCGTCCCGATCCCCGGCAGCGACACCTCCCCGGCCGGCGCCCCGGCGCGGTCGAACATCCGGACCACGCTGTGGGCGTCGTGGAGGTAGGTCGCGAACAGCCGGTCGCCGACCGCGCCGACCCGCTGGAGGAGGTCGTCTCCCTCCGGGAGCACCGTCTTCCAGGCGGCGGGCTCGGGGTGACGCAGGTCGACCTCGATCAGCCGGCCCTTCGGCGCGCCGTTGTCGGTCCAGAACCAGAACTTGTCGCCGTCGTGGTCGACGTACGCGTACATCGCGTCGAACGCGTCGAGCAGCCGGGTCCACGGGACCGACGGGCCGCCGGCGGCCGGCCGGACCCAGATCCGCGACCGCTCCTCGGAGCCTTGCCAGACCGTCGCGACGAGGAACGCCCCGTCGTCGGTGACCGCGAAGTCGTACCCGAACTGCGGCTGGTCCGGGGTGTCGAGGACCTTCGCGTCGTCGGCCTGGGCGGTGCCGAGGCGATGGTAGTACACGGCCTGGTTCGCGAGGGCCGCGTCTTCCTCACCGGGCTTCGGCTCGGGGTACCGCGCGTAGTAAAACCCCGCGCTGTCCTTGCTCCACGCGGCCTCCGAGAACTTGACCCACGCGATCGTGTCCGGCAGATCGGTGCCGGCGGCGAGGTCCCGGACCTTGAGCGTGTTCCAGTCGGACCCGCCGTCCGACGTGCCGTACACGAGGTACCGGCCGTCCTCCGACAGCCCCCACGACGCGAGCGGCACGGTCCCGTCGGCAGAGAACGTGTTCGCGTCGAGCGCGACCCGAGGCTCGCCGGTGACCGCGTCGGCCACCAGCAGCTCGTTCTGGTTCTGCAGGCCGTCGTTGTGCTCGAACAGGTACTTGCCGGCCTGCTTCCTCGGCATGCCGTACCGCTCGTGGTTCCACAGGGCGGTCAGCCGGTCCCGGATCGCGCCGCGCTGCGGCACCTGGGCGAGCCAGGCGGAGGTGACGTCGTTCTGGGCGGCGACCCACGCGGCGGTCTCGGCGGAGTCGGGGTCCTCGAGCCACCGGTACGGGTCCGGGACCTGGGTCCCGAAGTAGGTGTCGACCGCGGACGCGTCCCGGCGGGTCACCGGGG
>JBEBJW010000645.1:0-4917 GCA_040079715.1 Myxococcota bacterium
CGCGAGGTCGTCCCACCCGTCGCCGTCGACGTCGCCGACCGGCACGACCCCGACCCCGAGCTGATCGTTCGCCGACCGGCTCGGGACCGCGGCCCACCCGACCGCCGCCGCCGGGTCCGCGAACGCCGCGCCGTCCCAGGCGACGGTGTACACCTGCCCGGCGTTGTACCCGGAGTTGTTCGCGAGGGCCGGATCGCCGACCCCCCACCCGCCGACCACGAGGTCCTGGGCACCGTCGCCGTCCACGTCGAACAGCGCGGCGGCGTCGGGATCGCCGAAGTGGGTCCCGGCGGCGACCCCGGGGAACCCGAGCGCAACGACCGGCAGGACCGCGTCACCCGGCACGAACCGCGGCTGCCCGACCTCGACCCCGTACACCGGCGAGCGCGACGCGTGGACCACGAGGTCGATCGCGCCGTCACCGTCCGGGTCCCCGGCCGCGCCGACCACCGCTCCGCCCTCGTCGGCGGCGATCGCGGACGACGGCGTCGCCACGGTCCCGGCCGAGGCGGACCCGAGCGTGGCCCCGTCGTACACCGCGACCGACCCCGGCGACGTCCCGGGCGGCGGCGCGACCTCGCCTCCGAGCGCCCCCACGATCAGGTCCGGCACGCCGTCACCGGTCGTGTCCGCGAGGTCGAGCGAGACGCCGAGGTAGTCGTAGCCCTCGTCCGCCACGGCGATCCACTGCGCGTCGAGGTCCGACCGGATCGTGGTCGCGGGCGCGTCCGGGTCGCCCGCCGCGCGGAACACGAACGCCGCCCCACCCGAGACGAACCCGCCGCCGTCCCACGAGTAGGCCCCGACCGCCAGATCGGCGCGGCCGTCGCCGTCGACGTCGCCGAGATCGATCGCGTAGCCGAAGTTCGCCGACTTGTCCGGGTCCCGGGCCGGATCCGGCGACCACACCCGCAGCGGATCCACCGGGACGACCCCGGACGCGAGGGTCGCCCCGTCGTACAGGTACACCGCGCCGACCGCGGAGCCCTGCAGGTTCGCGGCGAGCGACGAGACCGCCACGTCGCACCGACCATCGCCGGTCCAGTCGCCGACCGCGAGCTGGCGCCCGGCCGACAGGCCCCCCACGTCCACGAACGCGGCCCCGGACGGGTTCCGCCCGAACGCGGCGAACGCGCGCGCCGGGTCCACCCCCGCGCCGCCGCCCCGGTACACGTACACCGCGCCCTGACTGTACTGGATCGTCGACTGGGTGTAGTCCTCGCCGCTCAGCGCGGCGGACACCAGGTCGTCGACGCCGTCACCGTCGATGTCGCACGCCGCGAGCGCGTAGCCGTTGCGGTCGCCGCCGTGCTCCCCCTCGATCACCGTGACCGGCTCGGGGTCGAACCCGCCCGCCGACGACTGCTCGTACACCAGGACCAGCCCCGAGGTGGTCGACGCGAGCCCGGCCCCGTCGGCGCCGACGGCAAGATCGAGCCGGCCGTCTCCGTCGAAGTCCCCGGCGGTCGCCCCCCGACCGAACGTCGCGAGCTCGGTCGGCCACGACAGGACCTGGACCGGGTCCGGCTCGAGCCCGTCGGGGCCGCCGGCGTACACGTACACCCCGCCGGACTGGTGCGCGGTGACGCTCGCCTCGGGGATCGCGAGCGCCGCGTCGTCGTACCCGTCGCCGGTCACGTCGCCGAGCGGCACCACGTGGCCCCAGTAGGTCCGCTCCCCGTCGCGCGGGGCCACCGCTCCCCGCGGCGCCGCCACCACCACCGTGACCGCGGTCGACAGCGCGGTGAACTGGTCGTCGATCCGCAGCGACACGGTGCCTTCGGCCGTCCCGGTGAACCAGCTGTCGACCACGTCGACCCCGCCGGTCCCCCCTTCGACGGTCGCGACCACATGGCCGGTCCCGCCGACGAACGCCGGGCGGACCGGGTCACCGAGCGGGATCAGGAGCTGGTCTGCCGGGGCGGACAGCGACGCGTCGGGGGTCACCGTCAGCGCCACGTCGACCGACTCGACCGTCTCCGCGTCGATCACCACCAGTCGGTCGATCCCGGAGTCGCCCGCGGTGTACACGCACCCGACCAGCGCGCCGCCGGACGCGAGCAGCCCGACCTCGCACCGGTGCGCGCCGGATCCGCCGGTCACCACCAGCTCGAACGACGAGCCTGGGAGCACCTCCCCGGCGGTCGGGGACACGGACATCGGCCCGTACACCGTCACCGACGCCCGGGCAGTCGCGGCGCAGGTCGCGTCGGTGACCTCGACCGTGTCGACCACCCCCGCCACCGGGCCCGCGACGTAGAACCCGCCGGACGACGAGATCACCCCGCCGGATCGGTCGTCGACCAGCGCGAACGTCACGTCGCCCGACCCCCCGGTCGCGACGAACCGCGTCCCGCCGAGCGGCAGCACCCCAGGCGCCTCGGGGGACAGCGCCAGCGGCGTCGCGCACGGGTCGTCGGTCGGGCTCGACCACGACGTCGTGGGATCCGGCGGGACGTACCCGTCGCCCGTCTCGTTCGGGTCGAGCCCCCCGCACCCGCCGACCGCGACGATCCCGATCCACCGCACCGGACCTCCCGTCACTCGAAGCGGACCGCGTACGCGGCCCCGATCTGCAGCCCGAGCTCCGACGACAGCGGCGCGCCCACCGCCAGCACCGGCGTGCCGCCGTCGAACCCGAACCCGAGCGTGTCCCCGAGATCACCGTTCGGGATGGCCGTCTCTCCGCCGACGATCGCGAACGGCACCGGGTCGAGCCCGGGCGCGCCGAGGCCGGCGTCGGCGACCCACCGGACCAGCGACCCCCCGCCCGCGCGCGGGGCCCCGCCAGCGTCTCCGTCGTACGCGCCCACCGCGACGAACGGCACGCCCGCGTCGTCTTCACCGACGATCACCGCGTCGCCGAACTTGCCGACCGGGGCGGTGCCAGCGACCCCGTACGGTCCGCCGGTCGCCGGGAACAGCGGGGCGCGGACGGCGATCGTCCCGGTGAGCACGCCGGTCCCGACCGTGATCGTCGGCAACGAGCGGAGGTGGCTCCCGGGGACGATCCACACCTCGCCCACCTCGGTGCCGGTCACCTTGATCCCGGTGCCCCCGACCGCGAGGTCCGGGACGCTGTCCCCGTCGAAGTCGAGCCCGCCCGCGAGCGCGGTGCCGGCCGACGCGCCGGACAGATCGCTGCTCGCCACGGCCACCCGCTGCGCGCCCCCGGCGCAGGTCGCGCCGTGGCCGTAGAACAGCCGGATCACCCCGACGTTCGACACGGTGCCCGTGCCCACGAGCACGTCCTCCAGCTGGGCCGAGACCGCGAGCTCGTCGCACCCGTCGCCGTCGAGGTCGCCGACCGCGGCCAGGGCCTCGCCGAAGTACGCGGAGGTCTGCTCGCCGTAGTAGGCCTCGGAGGTACAGATCACCTGGATCCCGGACGAGGGCGCCGAGCGACCGTACACGATCGCGAACCCGCCCTGGCTCGACGCGTACCAGTTGCGGCTGCCGACGGCGAGGTCCCCGCGCCCGTCGCCGTCGTAGTCGAACCCGCCCGCCAACGCCCGGACGTTGCCCCCGACGGTGGGTCCGTACCAGACCCAGGTGGGCGCCGCGGCGATCCCGCCGGGGCCGCCGCGGTGGATCGCGACCGACCCGACGCCGGACGTCGACCCGCTGACCCCGGGGCAGTCGGTCGCGTTGCTGTACTGGGCGTCGAACGAGGTCGGCTGGCTGTCGTTCCGGGACGCGATCGCGAGGTCGCTCCAGCCGTCGCCGTCGAAGTCGCCGAGGTCCTGGACCAGGTACCCGCGCGAGTCTCCGCCGGAGTGGTTCGCCAGGCCGCCGCCGATCGGCGCCCCGACCGCCTCGCCGTCGGCGAACGCGGTGACGGTGCCGGCGTTCGCGCCGTAGGTCGAGAACGTGTCGCCCGGCGAGCCGACGATCAGCTCGGACGCGCCGTCCCCGTCGGCGTCGAACACCGCGACGCCGCGCCCGTGGTCCGCCCCCGACGCCTCTCCCGGCATCGCGAGCGCGACCGGCGGCGCGTCGCTGGTCGCGGACAGGATCGCGCCCGCGTCGATCCCGTACGCGTCGTGGCGCCCCGCGAGGGCGATCGCGTCCGGCAGACCGTCTCCGCCGAGGTCCGGGACGAACGCGACCGCCTGGCCGAAGTACGACGACGCCTGGTCGCCCGCGACCGACACCCACGGCGCCTCGGCCGACGCGTCCCGCCCGTCGAGCACGAGCGCGGACCCGCGGAACAGGACCGCGGTCCCGACGGTGTCGGCGTCGACCGGGCCGTCGCCTTGCGCGACCCCGACCCCCAGCTCGGGGAGTCCGTCGCCGTCGAGGTCATCGACCTGGATCGACCCGCCGAGCGTGGCGTAGTCGGCCGACTCGGCGCCGGTCCAGGTCCAGTCGGCGTCGGTGGCCGCGATCGGGACCGACGGGTCCGCCGGGAACGGTCCGCCGGCGAACACCCGCACTGCGCCGCGATCGGTCAGCCCGCCGGCGTCGGCGAACGGGTGGGCGATCACCAGCTCGTCGAGCCCGTCTCCGTCGAAGTCCGCCGCGCGGAGCGCCCGCCCGAAGTTCCCGTTGGTGTCGGCCGGCTCGAGGTTGGCGATCAGCGCCGCGGGCTCGTCGGAGAACGTGGTGACCGGATCGCCGGAGAACACGAGCACCGTCCCCTGCCCCTCCACCCCGTCCAACCGGAGGTTCGGCGCGGACACGGCGAGATCGCACCGCCCGTCGCCGTCGAGGTCTCCGGTCGCGATCCCGTACAGTCCGAAGTTGGAGTACGCGGAGGTGACCCACCCGCCAGCGCCGTCCGGGACGACGCCCCACCGCTGGCCGCTCGGATGCGACGGGAACCCGTTCGGTGCGTTGCGGTACCAGAAAACCCCGCCGATGTCGTACGGATACCCCACGGTCGACCGGTCCTCGGCGCCGTACGCGCCGACGATC
>JBEBJW010000646.1:0-4916 GCA_040079715.1 Myxococcota bacterium
TGGATCGGGTCACCCTCGAGCGGGCGGTGCTCGATCACCTCCGGTTCACCCAGGCGAAGGATCCGCCGTCCGCCACGATCACCGACGCGTACCTCGCGCTGGCGTACGCGGTCCGGGATCGGCTGGTGCACCGGTGGACCGCCACCCTGCGCGAGTACACCCACCGCGACACCAAGCGGGTGTACTACCTGTCGGCCGAGTACCTGCTCGGGCGGCAGCTCGAGGCGAACCTGCTGACGCTCGGGGTCCGCGCCCAGGCCGAGGAGGGCGCGTCGAGCTACGGCACCACCCTCGACCAGCTGATCGAGGAGGAGCCGGATCCCGGGCTCGGCAATGGTGGCCTCGGGCGGCTCGCGGCCTGCTTCATGGACTCGCTCGCGACCCTCGAGCTGCCGGCGATGGGGTACGGCCTGCGGTACGAGTTCGGGATCTTCCGCCAGGATCTCGTGAACGGCTGGCAGGTCGAGCACCCGGACGAGTGGCTCAGGCGCGGCAACCCGTGGGAGATCCGGCGCCCGGAGTACACCGTGTCGGTTCCGTTCGGCGGGGCGGTCGAGCACACTGTCGACCACGACGGCCGGTTCCGGGCCCGGTGGCACGACGGGTACCGGATCCTCGGCGTCCCGTACGACATGCCGATCGCCGGATTCGGCACGAACACCGTGCACACGCTCCGACTTTGGTCGGCCCAGGCGTCCGAGCAGTTCGATCTGGCGGTGTTCAACGACGGCGACTACCGCCGGGCGGTCGAGCGCAAGGCCCTCGACGAGGCGCTGTCGAAGGTCCTGTACCCGAAGGACACGTCACCCGAGGGGCGCGAGCTGCGGCTCAAGCAGCAGTACTTCTTCACCTGCTGCTCGATCTCCGACATCCTGCGGCGGTACAAGCGCCACCACACCGACTTCGGGGCGTTCGCGTCGAAGGTCGCGATCCAGCTGAACGACACCCACCCGGCGATCGCGGTCGCCGAGCTGATGCGGGTGCTGGTCGACCGCGAGGACCTCCCGTGGGACACCGCGTGGGAGCTCACGGTCGCGGTGTGCGGGTACACGAACCACACCCTGCTGCCCGAGGCGCTCGAGAAGTGGCCGCTGGCGCTGTTCGAGCGGCTGCTGCCCCGCCACGTCGAGATCCTGCGCGAGATCGATCGCCGGTTCCTGCGGGTGGTCCACGTGTGGTCGAAGGGGGATCCCGAGCTCGGCAAGCGGATGGCGATCGTCGACGAGCAGGGCCAGCAGGTCCGGATGGCCCACCTCGCGGTGATCGGATCCCACACGATCAACGGCGTGGCCGAGCTCCACGGGCGGCTGCTGCGCGAGGACGTGCTCGGCGACTTCGCCCGGCTGTGGCCGGAGCGGTTCACCCACGTGACGAACGGGGTGACCCCGCGCCGGTGGCTGCTCCAGTGCAACCCCGCGCTGTCGGCCGAGCTGACCCGCCGGCTCGGGACCGGGTGGGTGACCGACCTCGATCGGCTGCGCGGGCTGCTCGCGTCCGAGGAAGACCCCGAGCTGCACGCGACCCTCGCCGCGATCAAGCGGGCGAACAAGCTCCGGCTGGTGGCGTCGATGCGCGGCTGGACCGGGGTCGAGCTCGACCCGGACACCCTGTTCGACGTGCAGATCAAGCGGATCCACGAGTACAAGCGACAGTTGATGTGCGTGTTGCACGTGATGTGGCTGTACCACCGAATCCGGTTCCGGGGCGAGACGGTGGTCCCGCGGACGGTGCTGGTCGGCGGGAAGGCCGCGCCGGGCTACCTCCGCGCGAAACAGACCATCAAACTCGTGAACGACGTGGCGGCGACGATCGCGGCGGATCCGGAGGTCCGGACGCTGCTCCGGCTGGCGTTCGTCACGAACTACGACGTGAGCCGGGCCGAGCGGGTGATCCCGGCGGTCGATCTGTCCGAGCAGATCTCGCTCGCCGGCAAGGAAGCGAGCGGCACCGGCAACATGAAGCTGATGGCGAACGGGGCGGTGACGATCGGCACCCTCGACGGGGCGAACGTCGAGATCCGCGACGAGGTCGGTCCGGACGCGTTCTTCCTGTTCGGCCTCGACGCCGACGCCGTGTCGGCCACGTTCCGCGAGGGCTGGCGGCCTGCGGACGCGATCGCCCGCAGCCCCCGGCTGAAGATCGTGCTCGGACTGCTCGACGAGGGGTTCTTCAACCCCGAGGACCGACCGCTCCACCAGCAGATCGCGCGGTACCTCCGGGAGGAGGACCCGTTCCTGGTGTGCGCCGACTTCGACGCGTACGTCGAGGCGCAGGAGGCGGCCGAGGCCGCGTACACCGACCCGTCGCGGTGGGGGCGGATGGCGGTCCGGAACATCGCCTGCGCCGGCCGGTTCTCGAGCGATCGCGCGATCCGCGAGTACGCGTCCCGGGTCTGGGGCCTCGAGCGGGTCCCGGTCGAGCTCCGCCCCCTCGAAGGGGGCTGACCCGTTCAGCTGCCGGCGGCGTCGATCCACCGGGCGATCTTCTCGCGCAGGACCGTCATCGACACCGCGCCGCCGTCGAGGACCTCGTCGTGGAACGCCCGGACGTCGAACCCGGCCCCGAGCGCCTGCTCGGCCTCGGACCGGAGCCGCCGGAGCTCGAGCTGGCCGGTCTTGTACGCCAGCGCCTGCCCGGGGGTGGTGATGTACCGGTCGACCTCGTTCGCGACGTTGTTCTCGGCGAGCGGCGTGTTGTCGAGCATGAACTGCTCGGCCTGGGCGCGGGACCAGCCCTGAGCGTGGATCCCGGTGTCGACCACCAGCCGGGACGCGCGCCAGGCGTCGAACGACAGCATCCCGAGCCGGTCGAGGTCCCCCGAGTACAGCCCCATCTCGTCCGCGAGCCGCTCGCTGTACAGGGCCCACCCCTCGACGAACGCGGTCGCGCCCTGGTACCGCCGGAACGCCGGCAACGCGCCCTGCTCCTGGGCGAGCGCGATCTGGAGGTGGTGCCCGGGCACGGACTCGTGGAACGCCAGGGCCTCGGCCTCGGTCCGCGGGCGGGTCTCAGGGGCGAGCACGTTGACGTAGTAGATCCCGGGCTTCGAGCCGTCCGGTCGCACCGGCTGGTAGTACGCGACCGTGGTGTACGGGGCGAGGTAGTCCGGGATGACGTCGACCGTGCAGGGTGAGGTCGGGACCCGCCCGAACCACTGGGGGACGGCCGCTTCGGCCCGCCGGAGCGCGCCCTCGGCGGTCGATCGGACCTCGTCGGCGGTGGCGAAGTGGAGCGCCGGATCGGTCCGGAGCCGGCGGAAGATCTCCGCCAGGTCGTCGGTGCCGAGGACCTTCGCGCCGAGCGTCCGGAACTCGGCGTGGATCGAGGCCAGCTCGGACAGCCCGATCGTGTGGAGCTCGTCGGCGGACCGGTCGAGCGTGGTGTTGTCCCGGATCGTCGCCCGGTAGCAGACGTCGCCGTCGGGGAGGGCGTGCAGCCCCACGTCCCCGCCGGTGCGGCCCTTCGGGAGGACCTCGTCGCGCAGCACCGCCCGGTACCGGTCGAGCGCGGGGCGGATCCCGTCGGTCACCGCGCCCCGGAGGTCCGTCCGGAACGCGGCGAGGGCGTCGGCGGGCCAGTCGTCGTGGGGAGCGTCGGCGGGGGCCACGAGCGGTCCCGCGGCGTCGGGCGACGCCCCGAGCGCCAGATCCAGCATCTCGACCACCTTCCGCACGCTGTCGGCGTTCTCGACCCGACCGGTCGCGAGCCCGGCCCGGAGGTTCGCGGACGCTGCGTCGATCGCGGCGGGGAGGGCCCGGTACCGCGCCACGAGGTTCGCGCCGTCCGCCGGGGTGGTCACGATCGCCTCCTCGGCGAGCGCGTTCGCGTCGACCAGGGCGTTGCCCCGGGGCGACACCTGCCATTGGTGGAACCGGCACACGCTCAGCGCCACGTCCGACCGGAGCGACTCGAGCAGCAGGTCGCGGGTCACGAGGTCCGCCCGCGACAACATCGGGTCCGGCATCGCGCCGAGGCGAAGCGACCACGCCTCCTCCCGCTCCCGCCACGCGGCCACCGCGGCGTCGCTCGGGTCGGAGATCGCGGCGTCGAACCGGTGATCGCCGAGCTGGGTCGCCCACTCCGGGAACCGCTCCATCGTGGCGTTCCAGTGCTCGGTCAACACCTCCGCCAGCGCCGGGCTCGTCACCCCGGCCACCGCCGGATCCACCGCCGCGGTCGGTGCGTCCGGCCCGGCGGGCACCGTCGCGACCTTCGGCGTACACCCGACCACCCCGACGACCCACCACCAGCTTCGCATCGACGCTCCCCGGTTCGACCGCGACAGGCTACAGCGTCCCCGCCGGCATAGCGAGGACCGATGGACAAGCCGCCGCTCGACGGAATCGTGGTGGTCGATCTCACCTGGAACCTGCCCGGCCCGTACGCGAGCCTGATCCTGGCGTCGCTCGGCGCGGAGGTGATCAAGGTCGAGCCGCCGCGCGGGGATCCCGCCCGATCGATGCCGAAGCTGTTCGCCACGTTGAACCGGGGCAAGCGCGGCGTGACGGTCGACCTGACCACCGAGGCCGGCAAGGCGCGGCTGAACGCGCTGCTCGCCGGCGCCGACGTCGTGCTCGAGGGGTTCCGGCCCGGGGTGGCCGACCGGCTCGGGTGCGGGGCGGCCGAGGTCCGGGCGCGCCACCCGCGGATCGTGTACTGCTCGATCAGCACCTGGGGCCAGACCGGTCCGCTCCGCGACCTGCCGGGCCACGATCTCAACGCCCAGGCCCTGTCCGGCGTGTGCCACCTCGGCCGTGACGCCGCAGGTCACCCGCACGGTCTGCCGCTGCCGGTCGCCGACCTGTCCGCCGCGATGTCGGCCGTCGCGAGCATCACCGCCGCGCTGGTCGGGCGGGCCGCCGACGGCCAGGGGCGGACCCTCGACGTGGCCATGCTCGACGGCGCGGTGTCGTGGG
>JBEBJW010000647.1:0-4897 GCA_040079715.1 Myxococcota bacterium
GCCGACCACCGCCCCGGCCGCGATCCACCCGAGGTCGCGCCAGCCGAACGTCGTCCGCACCCCCCGGACCTGCCAGCCCTCGGCCCGGAGGCGCGTCGCGAGCCGGTGGGCAGCGCGCCGCGACATTCCTGTCGCGACCACCGCCGGCGCCTGGGTCGCCGGATACGTGCCCCACACCGACCACTCGGACCGGACCCGCACCGGCGGCAGCGGCCACCGCAGCCCGATCCGCCGCTCGGGCCGCGCCCGGAGCTTGCCGAGCGCCCGACGGACGGTCGCGAGATCCGGGCGCTCGATCGGGTTCGGGTTCAACATCCACCGGATCAACCCCGCCAACCCGGGCGGACCCGGCACCGCGGAGACCGGCGCGCGCTGAGCGCCGATCATCGCCCACGGCGTGTCGCCGGCGAACGGGAGGCGGCCGTGCAGCGCGTGGTACAGCACCACCCCGAGCCCGTACACGTCGCCCGCGGGGGACGGAGGCCCGCCGTCGATCCGCTCCGGCGCCGTCTCCCCCGGCCGGACCGCCGCCTCGGCCGTCACCCGGCTGACGCCGAAGTCGAACAGCCGGGCGCCGCCGGTCGCGCCGACCAGCACGTTCCCGGGCCGGACGTCCCCGTGGACCAGCCCGGCGTGGGCCGCGGCGTCGAGCCCCGCGACGAGCTCGAGCCCGAGCGCTGCCACCGCCGCCGGCGCGAGCGGGCCGATCCCGCCGAGCGCGACGCCGTCGACCCGATCGCTGACCAGCACCCACCGCCCGCCGTCCGACCACAGCCCGAGCACCTCGACCACGTTCGGGTGGCGCAGGCGCCCGGCGATCGCCGCCTCGTCCTGGAGCCGTCCGAGCGCGGCGCGATCGTCCGCGACCGCGGCGTGCAGCAGCTTCGCGGCGACCTTTCGTCCGGTGGCGCGGTCGATGGCCGGGTACACGACGCCGCTCGCCCCCGATCCGAGCGGAGGCCCGTCGACCTCGAACCGGCCGGCGAGAACGGTCCCGGGTTCCACGCGGCCCTCCTGTGCCTCCGCCGTGGCGAAGACTCGATCGGTGTATCCGCTGTTCACGGCACCTGCCCCACCAGCGCTCCGTGCGCCCTCACGCTTCACAGGGTCAGTGATCGAAGCGGTACACGGTGGTGCCCTGCCGGGCCCACCCGAGCTCCTCGGCGATCTGACGCTCGATCACCACCGGATCCTGCTCCATCCGCTCGAGCTCCCGGTACAACCGCTGGTTCTCGCGCTCGACCGCGGCGAGGTCCTGGTTGCCGCTCGACAGGCGATCGCCGAGCTCGTGGCGCACCAGCAGGCCGCTCTCGCCCCACACGGTGGACAATCCGATCCCGGCCAGGGCGACCGCCGGCAGGAACGCGAGGAACAACCGCTGAATCGACGCAGGGTTGGGCACGAGGGACCCCGGGGGGGACGGACAGATCCCGCTACTTTGGACTATAAGCGCAGTCCTGCCCGGAGCACAACCCTCCGGAGCCCCTCGGTCGTCCGGGCGGTCAGTTCGGTCCACCGGTTCGGTCCACCGGTTCAGCCACAGCGCGGTCCCGGGCGTCGATCCCGGCGACGTCCGCGGTCCTACGGGGCGGGGGCGGGCACCGGCGCCGTCGGCTCCTCGTCGGCCGTCGCGTCGGTCGCGATCGCCAGCCGGGACAGCCCGAAGCCCTTCGCCTGGTCCATCACCTGGACCACCCGGCCGTGCGACACGCCCTTGTCGGCCTTGATCACCACCAGCGTGTCCGGGTCCGCGTCGGCCCGCTCGCGCAGGACCCGCTTCAGCTCTGCGAAGTCGACCGGTCGATCGTCGACGAACACCTCGCCCGCCACGGTCATCACCACGTTCAGGTCGCGGTCGTCGTTGATGATCGTCTGGGCGCTCGACCGGGGCAGATCGACCTGGATCCCGGGGGTCTGCTCGTTCTGGACGAAGCTCGTGGTCACCACGAAGAACAGCACCAGGTTGAACATCACGTCGAGCATCGGCGTGAGGTCCACCACCGGCACCTCGCGCGACCGGCTCCGGGTGCGGAAGTTCACTTCGCGGCCTCGCGCGCCTTCGGGGCGACGAGGAGATCGACGACCCCGATCGACACCTCTTCCATGTCGACCAGCAGCCCGTCGACCCGGGCCGCCAGCAGGCGGTGCGCGACCACCGCCGGGATCGCGACCACCAGCCCCGACAGCGTGGTGATCAGCGCCTCCGAGATCCCGCCCGCGACGAACTCCATCCGGCCGATCCCGCCGCCCTCGACCGCCGAGAACGTGCGGATCATCCCGCTGACGGTCCCGAGCAGCCCGAGCAGCGGACCGACCGCGCCGACCATCCCGATGACCGACAGGTACCGCTCGAGCTCCGCGGCCTCCCGTCGACCGACCTCCTCGACCTTCTCCTTGATCATCGACCGGCCCTCGGTCCGCGCTTCGATCGCGACCTCGAGGATCCGGGAGATCGCGACGTCGCGCTTCCGGCAGGCGGTGATCGCGTCGGCGTAGCGTTCCTGGCGGAGCAGCTCGATCACCTCGACGCAGAACGACTGCGGAACCACCCGCTCCCGCCGCAGCGACCACAGCCGCTCGAGCACCGCCGCGAGCGCGACGATCGACGCGATCGCGATCGGCACCATCACGGGCCCGCCCTTCATCAGCCACTCGATCACGCGACCCCCCGGGTGCCGGGCCGCCGCGAACGACGCGCGATCGGCACCTGGGACCAGATATCCTCTCCAGCGTGTCCAGACGGTCGAGGACCCGGGTCTACGTGGTCGCAGCGGCGGTGGCTGCCGGCCTCGCGCTGGGCGGGCTCGCGGCGTCGCCGTTCGATCCCGTCGGATACCTCGTCCGCGCGGGGTATTGGCAGGCGCGCCTGCTGTGGGGGCGGGTCCCGCTCGACGACGCGGCCCCGGGGCTCGATCCCGCGCGGCGGGCGGCGCTGGACCGGATCCCACGGATCAAGGCGTTCGCCGAGGGGGAGCTCGGGCTCGTCGCCCGCGGGACGTACGACACGATCAACCCCGGGTGGGACAAGATCGTGTGGAACGTCAGCGCGTGCCGGCCGCTGTCGTTCACCCCGAAGACGCACTGGTTCCCGATCGTCGGCACCGTGCCGTACCTCGGGTTCTTCGACGAGGGGACCGCGCGGGAGCAGGCGCGCCGGCTCGACGCCCGCGGGTTCGAGACCTACGTCCGCCAGGCGGGCGCGTACAGCACCCTCGGGTGGTTCGACGATCCGGTGCTGCCGCCGATGCTCGACTGGACCGAGCAGCGCCTCGCCGACACCCTGGTCCACGAGCTGGTCCACGCGAACGTGTGGGTCCCCGGATCGGCCCAGTTCAACGAGTCGCTCGCGAACTTCGTCGGGACCGAGGGCGGCGTCGGGTGGATCGTCCACGCCTACGGCGCCGGATCGGCCGAGGCTGCGGCCGCGCGGGGCCGCGCAGACGACGGCGACCGGTACCGGCGGCTGCTGGTCCAGGTCGTGGCCGAGCTCCGCGACGTGTACCAGGACGACGACGCGACCACCGACCAGAAGCTCGCCCGGAAGAATGCGATCCTCGGCTCCCTCCCCGACCGCGCCGACGCCGCGGGGTTCACCGACCCGGCCCGGTACCGGACGATGCTCGCGCCGGCGGAGTGGAACAACGCCCGCCTGCTGCAGTTCCGGACGTACTATCAGGGAAAAGAGGCGTTCCAGGCGCTGTACGTCGCGAGCGGTGGCACGATCCCCGCCTTCCTCGACCGGATCCGCGCCCTCCGCGATCAGGGCGGTGATCCGTGGGAGGCCCTCCGGGTCGCGACCGGCGTCGACGTATCAAGTTTTTGAACATCGTCCGACGCTCAGCACGCACCCGTCCGAGATTCGGACACCGACGTCGCGGTTCGGGAGGTCCGAGACGAGCCGTGACGGCCCATGACGGGCGATGGACCGTTGCGCCGAGCCGTGGCAACCCTGTGGCACGCTGCTTGCACTAGAACGGCTCGTTGCACGGAGAGCGTTCAATGGTGACCGCGCGGAAGAGGATCGAGGAGCTCGAGGACGGCGCCCAGCTCCTGAGCAAGTATCTGCGCTCCATGGGGACCATCCCGCTCCTGACCCACAAGGACGAGGTGGAGGTCGCTCGTCGGATCGACGACGGCGGTCCCGATGCGGAGCTCGCGAAGGGCGCCCTGATCAAGGCGAATCTGCGCCTGGTCGTCTCGATCGCCAAGCAGTACACGTACCGGGGCCTCCCCCTGTCCGACCTGATCCAGGAGGGCAACCTCGGCCTGATCAAGGCCGTGGAGAAGTTCGACTGGACCAAGGGGTTCAAGTTCTCCACCTACGCGTCGTGGTGGATCCGGCAGTCGATCATCCGCGCGATCGAGAGCCAGATCCGGACGATCCGGATCCCGATCTACAAGCTCGAGGTCGTGAACCGGGTCCACCAGACCCAGAAGCTCCTGTTCCAGCTCACCGGCCGCGAGCCGACGACCCAGGAGATCGCCGCCCACCTCGAGGTGCCGATCGACGAGGTCGAGGAGCTGATGAAGCTGACCAAGGAGCCCATGAGCCTCGACGCTCAGGTCAGCGAGGAGTCCGAGAGCACCGCGATCGACTTCATCGAGAACCCGGACGCCGAGAACCCGGCCGAGCAGATGGACGAGGCGGACCTCCGCGACTCGATCGAGGACGTGCTCGCCAGCCTGTCTCCCCGCGAGGAGAAGGTGATCCGGATGCGGTACGGGATCGGCGAGCCCACGCACTACTCGCTCGAGGAGATCGGCGCCCGGTTCGCGCTCACCCGCGAGCGGATCCGCCAGATCGAGATCAAGGCGCTGCGCAAGCTCCGCCACGCGAAGCGCCGGAAGGGCCTCGAGTCGTTCCTGTCGGTGGCGTGATCGGTCGCTGTGCGCGCGG
>JBEBJW010000648.1:0-4889 GCA_040079715.1 Myxococcota bacterium
ACCGCCCGAGTTAGAGTGCGGCGATGGACACCGCGTTCACCGCACACCGCTGGACGGCCGAGGACGTGAGGCGGATGGTCGAGCTGGGCCTGCTCGCGCTCCTGCTCATCGGCCTGGCCTCCGCCAGCGAGGCCCAGGTCGCGGCGGCGGCGTTGCGCGATCACCGGTGGGTCACCCTGGTCGGCACCGGCGGGATCGGCAAGACCCGTCTCGCCGCCGAGCTCGCACGGCGGTGGCTCCGCGATCACCCCCACGCCGTCGTGCAGACCTGCGCCCTCGCCCACGTGGGCACCGAGGGGAGCTTCCTCGCCGCGGTCGCCGCCGCGCTCGGCCTCGATCCGACCGGCGATCCGGCGAACCGGATCGGCCCGGCGCTGGCCCGCCTCCCGCCGGACGCGCTCGTGGTCCTCGACACGTTCGAGCAGCTGCTCGGCTGCCGCCCGTGGCTCGAGGCGTGGCTGTCCGCCGCCCCGGTCCGGTTCCTCGTCACCTCCCGCGAGCGACTCGGAGGCCGAGACGAGCGGTGGGTGGTCCTCGCCCCGCTCGACCCAGCGCGGAGCGCCGCGCTGTACCGCGCCTACGCCCCCGGCGACCACGCAGACCCGGACGTCGCGGCCGTGGTGGCCCGCCTGGACGGTCTGCCGCTCGCGATCGAGCTGGCGGCCGCGCGAGCGGACCAGATCCCGCCGCGCGAGATGGCGGCGCGGCTCGCCCGTCCCCTCGACCTGCTGGTCCGCCGCTCGCCCACCGCCTACAGCGGCCACTCGACCCTCCGCGGCGCGTTCGACGGGTCGTGGGACCTGCTGTCCCCGCCGGAGCGGCAGGTCTGGACGGGCTGCGCGGTGTTCGCGTCGCCGTGGACCGCCGCCGACGCCGCGGCGGTGACGGGGGTAGCCGACGCGGAGCCCCACCTGGTGCGGCTCGCAGCGCGGTCGCTCATGATCCGTGACCACGAGCGGTGGTCGATGCTCGACACACTCCGCGGTTACGCCGACGAGAAGCGGGTGCTCGGCGGGGGTGACGCGCTCGACCGACACGCCGCCGTGTTCGCCGCACTGGCAGACAATCCGTCCGGCCAGGCCGGATACGGCGGTCCGGGGATGGACCGGATCCGCTCCGCCCTGCCGGAGCTGGTCGCCGTGGTCCACCGGGCGTCCGATCCCCGGCACCGAGGTGCCGCGCTCCGGGCGATCGTGATGCACGGCTGGTACGACCACACCCTGGCTCGGATCCGCGACGCGGTCGCCGGCGTTGGCACGCGCGGGGTCGACCCGCCGAACGAAGCGGTGCTCGACGCGGCCCGGGCGCTGATCGAGCCGGAGCGCGCCGACGCCTGGCTCACCGCCGCTGCCGCCGCCGCGGTGGACCCCGGGGCGCGCCGACTGGTGGACGGGATCACCGCGTACCGGCTGTTTCAGCGGGGGGAGGTCGCAGAAGCGGCCGCGGTGGCCCAGGCGCTGCTGGACCCGACGAGCCTCAGGACGTTGGCCGAGTCGGGGTCGGAGTACGCCCAGTACGCGGTCCAGCTCGCTCCGGACGGTGCGGCGGCGGTCGAGCGCGCGCGGGGTCACGCCGAGCGGCTCGGCGATCCTCGGGTGCTCGCGTCGGTCCTGCGGGAGCGCTCGGTCGCGGCCTCGCTCGCCGGGTCGTTCGACGACGCGATCTCGTTCGCCGACCGGGCGATCGCCGCGGCAGCGTCGGCCGGGTGGGCGTTCGGACGCGCGGGCGGCCTGGCGGAGCGGATCGGGGCCGAGGTCCGCAGCGGGCGGCTGCTGGCGGCGCTGCAGTCGCTGGCCGAGCTCGAGCGGCTCGACGTGGAGCCGGGCGCGGAGCCGCGCCTGGTGGGACTGCTGTGGGGCGCGGGCGTCTCGGCCGAGCTCGGCGACCTCGACGGAGCCCGGGCGCGGTTCGATTCCGCCGAGGTTCGGGGTGACCTCGATCCGCAGTGGCGGATCGGGAGAGCGTACGTCGAGCGGCTGGCGGGGCGCCCCGCGCTGGCGCTGGACGGGCTCGGCGGCGCGACCGCGTGGTCGATCGCCGGGGGTTCGGCGTGGGCGTGCGCGGCCGGGGCGGCGGCCGAGCTCGGCCGGCTCGACCAGGCCGATGCCTGGCTCGCGCAGGCGCTGTCGGCGCCGCACGCCGACCGGTTCGCCGCGACCGCCCACCTGGTGGCGGTGGCGCGGGCTCGCCTGGACGGTGACCTGGCGGCCGCGGAGCGGGCAGCGCGGGCGTTCGTGGATCGCCAGCCGCTGGTGACCTGCGACGACGGGCGGCTGCGGGTCAGGCCGATGCTGGCGTCGTTCCAGCACGAGCTGCTGCGGGCGCTGCTCGACCGAGCCGGACGGTGACGCTCACGGCGCCGGAGCCGGCGGCGTGAGCTCGGTCACCAGCGCGGCGTCGGCCTTCTTGTCCCGCGGCTGGAGCGTCGCGAGGCCCGTCGGGTCGACCGACCAGGTGCACGCGCTGTTGTGGAGCCGGTCGACCACCGTCACGTCGAGCGGCGGCGCGATCCCCTCCGGGAGCTGGACCACCGCGTACGAGAACCAGTACTGGAACACCTCCGGGTTGATGTCCGGGACCGCCGACGGGGGCTCGACCCGCGCGACCTCGACCCCATCCTTGCGGACCAGGATCAGCTGGTTCGCCGGATCCGCCGCGTCGAGGGTCAGCCGGTTGATCTCGAGCGTGAGCCAGCCGGCGCGGATCTCCCTCGGCTCGCGCTGCTCGACCCGCGCCACCTCGAGCTCGCGCTTCTGGGCGTCGGTCAGCGGGGTGTACGCCAGCGTGTCCCGCCCGCTGTACCGCATCCGGGTCGGCACCCAGCACTTCGTCGGCTTCGCCTCGGCGGTGCCCGCCGCGAGCCACAGGCCGATCCACGTCATCGTCGCCTCCCGTGAGACGACGGTCCTAATCCGCTGCACCGCACCCGGGGACCGGATAGCCGTCGGCCCGGGAGGAACGATGCTCGCGATCACCCTCGCCCTCGGCTGCGGCTCGGGCACCCCCACCGACGGCGACACGGCCCAGGCGTTCGCGTACGGCGCGGTCGGGACGTACGATCCGTCGTTCGCGCCGCTCACCTGGTCGTACCTGTCGGCCGACGACAGCAGCACGGACCTGTTCCTGTCGCTCACCGACCGCGACGGCCTGGTCGACTGCGGGCTCGCGTCGGACTTCGGCGCCGTGCCGGTCGCGCCCGCCCGCCAGCTCGTCGTCCGCCTCCGCGACGCGAACTACAGCGACTGCCCGAGCGGGCTGGTCACGATCGGCGCCTGCGACGACATCTCGGGTGAAGGGCTCGGCGCCGACTGCGCCCGGTACCGCGCGTGGGACGACGCCGGCGAGCCGACCGCCGACCTGAACGCCACCACCGGTGCGGTGCGGGTCACCGACGGCGGCGGGAGCTGCACGTTCGAGCTCGAGCTGACGTTCGACGGCGGCAGCTTCGTCGAGACCGGGTCGATCGCGTACGACGAATTCCAGGACGGCCCGTTCTGCACGCAGTGATCCCGCCCCGGTGATCCTCCCTCGGTGATCCCGCCGCGGTGACCCCGCCGTTCGACGCCGTTCGACGCCGTTCGACGCCCGACCGAGGTCGGACGGGTACTCCCGATGGGCGACGACCCGTCGCGGAGGAGGAACGATGCATCGCCGGGAGCTGCTGGTCCGCTCGATCTGGGGGACGGTGTGGGTGGTGGCCGCGTCGCAGAGCGCGGGCTGCGCGCTGGTGTTCGACGGCGCCAAGACCAAGACGGAGCGATCTTCGGACATCCAGTGGGGCTACTTCGTGGCAGACGTGCTGCTGACCGGGCTGATCGGCCTGGTCATCGACTTCGCCACCGGGGCGATCTACAAGCCCACCGGGGCTGGGGTCGCGCTGTCGACCGACCCGGACCCGTCCGAGGTCGCCCGGCTGCTCGACCGGGGCGGTGACCGGGTCCGCCTGTGTCACGAGGCCCGGGTGGCGACGCGCGACCGCGCCGGCCTGGACGGGCTGGCGTCGGCGCTCGAGGCCCACGTCCCGCACTGCCCGCGGTGCGCCCGCGCGCTGAGCCGGGCGAACGAGCGGGTGGCGCTCACCGCCGTGGTCGGCGCGCCGGTGGTGCTCGATCGGATCGTGGTGTTGGACCTGTCCGCCGCGGGCTGATCGTCAGCGGTCGGGCCGAGCGCGGAGCGTGGCTCGGGCGCGCTCGATCCACCGCGCGATCGGGGCGCGGGGCGTGAGGAGGAGGGCCGCCGATCGGCCGATCGCCGCGTGGAGGGCCGCCTGGGCCTCCGGCATGTCGCCGAGGTGGGCCCGGATCACCGCCTCCATCGCGAGCCCGCGCACCTCCCCCGGCAGGGGGACCGGGCCGGCCGCGTCGGCCAGGGCGAGGCTGTCCCGCGCGGCCGCCGCGTCGCCGGCCCGGGCGTGGATCAGCGCCGACAGGTGCCACCGGTACCGGACCGTCGCCGGGTAGGTCGGCGCCGCGCCCCGCGCGAGCGCCGACCGCGCCGCAGACAGGTCGCCGCGATCCTCCTCCGCCGCCGCGATCGCCATCGGAGCTTGCGCGACCCAGTCCGGGGTGAACCCGACGAACTCGACCGACGCGCGCTCGAGCAGCGGTGGGACGATCTCGCGGAGCCGCGCCAGGCCGGCCGCGGTCTCACCGCCCTCGACCAGCAGCCGCGCCCGGGCGAGCCGACCGCGGTGGTACATCGCCGGGCTGACCCGCTCGGCGTAGAACGCCTCGGCGAGGCCGAACAGCTCGTCCGCCCGCTCGACCAGACCGACCTGGGCGGCGGTCTGGCCGCCCAACCACCAGTAGTCCCCGTGGGTCGCCACCTCCATCGCCCGCGCCTCGAACTCCATCGCATCCGGCCATCGGCCGTCCTCGTCTGCCCGGCGA
>JBEBJW010000649.1:0-4887 GCA_040079715.1 Myxococcota bacterium
GTGTCGAAGCTCCAGCCGCTCGACCGGGTGGTGGCCCTGGCGGACGCCGGCCAGCGCTCGTTCGGCGAGAACTACCCGCAAGACCTGCGCGACCGGGCGGCGGCGCTCGCCGACCGCGGGCTCGACTGGCACGCGATCGGGCCGCTCCAGCGGAACAAGGTCAAGTACGTCGCGCGGGCGGCGTCGTGGTTCCACGCGCTGGACCGGCTGGAGGTCGCGGTCGAGCTCGGGTCCCGCCGGGTGAACGACCCGATCCGGTGCTTCGTCGAGGTGAACGTCGCCGGGGAGGCCACGAAGCACGGGGTCGCGCCGGCCGAGGTCGGGCGGCTGTGCGACGCGGTGCGGGCGGTGCCGGGGATCGCGCTGGTGGGCCTGATGGGGATGCCGCCGATCCCGGACGACCCGGGGTGGACGATGGAGGCGTCGCGGGTTCACTTCCGGGCCCTGGCGGCGCTGGCGCGGTCGCTCGGGCTGTCGGAGCTGTCGATGGGCACCACCGGCGACTTCCCGGTGGCAGTCGAGGAAGGCGCCACCTGGGTCCGCGTGGGGCGCCTGCTGTTCGGCGATCGCTGAACTCACAGCTTCACGACGAACCGGCTGCCCTCCACCCGGACCGAGCCGCCGTGGTGCGCGGCGATCTCCCGCACCAGGTGCAGGCCGAGGCCCACGCCGCCGTCGCGGCCCTCCGCGTGCCCCGCCGGGCGGAAGAACGGCTCGAACACCCGCTCCCGCAGGGCGTCCGGCACGCCGGCGCCGCCGTCCTCCACCTCGAGGCCGGTCGCGGTCACCGTCAGCCGGATCGGAGGTGCGCCGTGACGAACGGCGTTCTCGAGCAGGTTGCGGATCAGCCGGCGGATCAGCCGCGGATCCCCCCGCACGATCCGCTCGGGGCCGGTCACGGTGGCGCCGACCCGCGCCCCCTCCTCGTCCGCGATCGCCCGCAGCGCAGCTTCCCCGGTCGGCGGCGCGCTCGTCGCGGACAACCGACCGATCTGGAGCAGCTCACCGACCGTGGCGTCGAGCTCCTCGACGTCCCGGACCGCCTCGCGGGCGATCGGCGCGCGCTCGGCCGAGCCGTCGTCCAACAGCTCGATCGCCATCCGCAGCCGCGCCAGCGGGCTCCGCAGCTCGTGCGACGCGCTGGCCAGCACCCGCCGCTGCGCGTCGAACAGCTTCTGCACCTGGTCGGCCGCGTGGTTGAACGTCTTCGCCACGACCGCGATCTCGTCGGTCCCGGTGACCCGGACCCGCGCCCCGAGGTCCCCGGTCCCCCAGTGCGCGACGCCGTCCCGGAGCTGCTCGAGCCGGCGGGTGATCCGCCGCGCCACCGGGTACGCGCCGATCGCCATCGCGAGCGCCACCCCGCCGAACATCAGCACGCCCTGCGCCCGACGCTCCCGCGCGTTCGGCAGCGCCACCGCGACCAGCCCACCGCTCGGCAACGCCAACCGGAGCCCCGTCCCGCGCCGGGTGAAGTACGCGCCCGGCGGGCCGAACGGCTGATCCGTGCCGATCGACGCCACGACCGCCCCGTGGTCGTCCCACAGCGTCAGGTCCTGGTCCGACGCGACGAGCGCGTGCAGCCGCGCGTCGAACGCCGGATCGTCCCGGTCCGGGAGGGCCGCGACCGACAGCGCCGTCGACGCCGCCACCGCGGCGGGGCCCTGCATCGGCCGCCCGAACACCGCCACCGCGACGACGATCGAGCCGAGCACCGACGCGAGCGCGATCCCGACGAACGCGACGTAGATCTCGACGTACAACCGCCGCACTACCCGTCCCGACCGTCGGCGAACAGGTACCCCGCGCCGCGCATGGTGAGGATCCGCTTCGGGTGCCGCGGATCGTCCTCGATCACCGCGCGGATCCGGCTGACGTGCACGTCGATCGACCGGTCGAACGCCTCGAGGTCTTCGCCGCGGACGAGCTGCATCAGCTGGGCCCGCGACAGCACCCGCCCTGGGCGCTCCGCCAGCACGCACAGCAGCGAGAACTGGTGCGAGGTGAGCTCGACCGCGCGCCCGTCGACCCGCGCGACCCGGCCGCCCCGGTCGATCTCCAGCCGCCCGAACCGCAGCACGTCGATCCCCGCCGACGGACGCGACCGGCGCAGCACCGCCTTCAGCCGCGCCGCCAGCTCGCGCGGGTTGAACGGCTTCGGCAGGTAGTCGTCCGCGCCGAGCTCGAGCCCGACGATCCGGTCGGTGTCCTCGCCGCGGGCGGTCAACATCACGATCGGCACGTCGCTCGTCGCCCGGAGCTGCCGACACAGCTCGAACCCGTCTGCGTCCGGCAGCATCACGTCCAACAGGACCGCGTCGTACGCGCCCCCGCGCGCGGCCGCCATCCCGGACGCGCCGTCCGCCCGGGTGTGCACCTCGAACCCGTGGCCGCGCAGGTAGCTCACCACCATCGCCGCCAGGCGGGTGTCGTCGTCGACGAGCAGCACCCGGTCCATCGCCGCAGTCTACTCCTCGGACGCCAGCCAGTCGCGCCACCGCTCGCGGATCCGCTCCCGGCGCTGCGCGCGCAGCACGGCCCGCTGGTCGGTGGTCAGCACCGTCGACAGCTCGATCGCGGCGTCGAACCAGGTCGCGGTGGCCCGATCGAACAGGTCGACCAGGTCGACCCGGGCGGCCTCGACCGCGTCGTGGTCGACCGTCTCGGCCTCGAACAGCGCGCCGAGCCGCTCCCGCACCGCCCCGAGCTCGGTCAGGTACCCGCCGAACGTCGGTCCCACCTCGGTCGCGACCGCCTCGGCCGCCAGGTGCTGGGCGGCGGTCGCGTCCACGCCGTCGAGCGCGCGATCGGTGCGGGCGACGATCCGCTCGGTGACGCGGTCGGCGACGAGGTCGGGGACGGCCGCGTCGGTTCGGTCGGGCGTGGCCGCCGTCGCGGGCGGGCCGGCGAGCAGGGCCAGGATCCATGGATGCATCGGGACCTCCAGTGCCCCGATCCTCACCGCCCGACCTGTCCGCGGTGCGTCGCGAACGTGAAGCTGTGTGAACCGAGTACGATGGCGGGCCCGAGGAGGATTCATGTGGACGGTCTGGCTGGCGTGCGCAGGCGACCCGGACACCGACGCGATCCCCGCCGACACCACCGCCGACGGGGACACCGACACCGACACCGACACCGACACCGACGCCGACGCCGACGCGGACAGCGACGCCGACGCGGACAGCGACGCCGACACGGACGGCAGCTCGCCGGTCGACACCGGGCTGCCCCCGGGCTGCGGGGATCTCGTGTGCGGCGGGGGCGAGGACTGCGGCGGCTGCCCGGTCGACTGCGGCCCGTGCGCCCCGGCGTGCGATCGCGACGGCGCGTGCGAGGGCTCCGACGGCGAGACCTGCACCGCGTGCCCGGACTGCGACACCGCCGCGCAGGTGTGCGGCAACGGCGCGTGCGACGCCGGCGAGACCACGGTGAGCTGCATGGCCGACTGCGGCGCGGTCCCGTGGCCGGCGGATTGGTCGGCGTTCGAGCAGGAGGTGGTCGATCGGATGAACGCCGAGCGCGCCGCCGGGACGGACTGCCCGTCCGGGTCGAAGTCGCCCGCCGGGCCGCTGGCGATGGATCCCGCGCTCCAGGGCGCCGCCCGGCTCCACAGCTGGGATCAGGCGTACGGGGACTACTTCGCGCACGACTCGTGCAACGGCCGATCCCCGTGGGACCGCGCCCCGACCGCTCGGGCCGAGAACATCGCGTGGAACTACCCGACCCCCGCGGACGCGGTCGCCGGGTGGATGGGCTCGGCCGACGGCCACTGCGACGCGATCATGGACGGGAGCTTCCAGTACGTCGGGGTCGGGTTCGCCGACCTGACCGGCGAGGAGCTGTGGACGGCGGACTTCCGGTGATAGACTGCGGCGGGCGGGGAGGAGTCGGGCACCGTGGGCATCGTCGGAAGGTCGCGGTTCGTGGGAGCGCTCGGTCGCTCCCGCCGGGTGTGGCTCTCCCTCGGCGCGGTCGCGGCGGCGATCGCGGCGGCGTTCGTCGCGTGCGCCCCGTACGACCCGGGCCCGAACGTGTCGACGTTCCCGCTGTCCGGCGCCCACGAGACCCTGACCTGCGCCGAGTGCCACGGCGGCGGCCCCCCGTACTACGCGTTCCAGTGGGACGCGACCTGCCTCGGGTGCCACGAGGCCGACCGCAAGCCCGGCGGCCACCACCCCGGTCAGGCCTGCTCGAACGCGGGGTGCCACGATCCGGCGGATCTCGCGTGGTCCGACGCGCTGAACCACGACTTCCTGCCGCTCGACGGGCCGCACGACGTGGACTGCACCAAGTGCCACACCACCCCGTCCGGTCCCGAGCTGTCGGATCCGTTCGCCACCCCGGACCGGTGCGCGAGCTGCCACGAGGAAGACCGGTACTTCGAGGGGCACTACGAAGACGATCCGCTCGAGCTCGGCGTCGGGGTCGAGTCGCGGTGGGACTGCAAGGCGTGCCACGACACGCAGTCGCGCGCCGGCGTCCCGCTGGTCGACTGGTCCGAAGGGTACGGCGGCCACGCGGACATCAAGTTCCCGCACGCCACCCAGTACCACCAGGACCCGGACCCCTCGTCGGCGTGGGTGGTGGACTGCGCCGAGTGCCACCCGGACGGCGACAAGACCGTCTACACCTGCACCACGTCGTGCCACGGCGAGATCTTCTCGATCTCGCCGCACACCGGGATGGCCCCTGGCGAGGACGACGGGGGGTGCCTCGTGTGCCACATCCACGCCGACATCCGGCCCCAGGTCCAGACGAACCTGTAGCGTCAGGACCACGCCGTGTATCGGAGTGTGTCGGGACCTCCCGGGATCCGGCGGCCCGCGGTACGTGCTCGGACCGAATTCACCTTCGCCCCGGACTTCGTCGGGCGAAGCTGAATTATGT
>JBEBJW010000650.1:0-4878 GCA_040079715.1 Myxococcota bacterium
GCGGTCGCCCGGCTGCGGTGCGGCGATCCGGCAGGCGCGACCGCGCTGGCCGAGCGGGCGCTGACCGCCGCGGGATCGGCGGCGGACCGTCGGGGGGAGGGGCGGGCGCTCGACCTGCTCGGGTCGATCGATCAGCAGCAGGGGCGGTCCGACCTGTCCCGGGCGTACTTCGAGCGGGCGCTCGCGGTCCACCGCGCGGCCGGCGACCGAGCGGGGGAGGGGGACGCGCTGTCGAACCTCGGGGCGTGGTTCGCGGAGCAGGGCCGCCTCGACGAGGCGCGCGACCGGTTCGTCGAGGCGCTCGCGGTCGGGGACCGGCAGACCGAGGCGTTCACCCTCGGTCGGCTCGCCAACGTGCTGTCGGTGCGCGATCCGACCGCGGCCCGCGGGTACTATGATCGGTCGCTGGCGCTCCACCGGGAGGCGGGCGACCGGCGGCTCGAGGGCGGGGTGCTCGGGGCGCTCGGGACGCTCCACCGCGACGCGGGGCGGGTGGACGAGGCGCGGGCCTGCTACGAGCTCGGGCTGCGGATCCAGGCGACGCTGGGCCTCCCGCAGGATCCGCAGATCTTGTGCGGCCTCGGGAACCTCGACCTGAACCAGGGCCGGCTCGACGACGCCCACGACCGGTTCACCCGCGCGGTCGCGTCGGCCATCGCGCTCGGTCGGACCGCGTTCGAGGCGGTGGCCCGGATCAACCTCGGGATGGCGCTGAACGAGCTGGGTCGGCGGGACGAGGCGATCGCGCAGTACGAGCGCGCGCTGGCGCTGCACCGGGCGAGGGGAGACCGGCGGAACGAGGCCACCACCCAGATGAACCTAGGGATCGTGCTGCTGGATCGGACCCGGATGGAGGAGGCGCTCGCGCTGTACCGGGCCCTCGGGGATCCGAAGTTCGAGGCGTTGGCGCTTTGTAACCTCGGCGAGCTCCACCTCTTGCAGGGCAGGCTCGGCGAGGCCCGCGAGGTGCTGGTCGATGCGAACGCGTTGGCCCGCGCCCACGCGTCGAAGCGGTTCGACGCGCTGTCGAGCGGGCTCCTCGGCGGGCTGTGCGCGGCCGAGCACCGGTACGACGAGGCCCGGGACTGGTTCGATCGCGCCGCCCAGGCGCTGCGGGAGCTCGGCAACCCGGTCGAGCTCGGGCGGGTCCTGATCCGGGCGGCGTCGGCGGCGGTGTCGGCCGGAGACCTGCGGACCGCCGAGGCCGCGCTCCGGGAGGCGGCGTCCCTCGGAGACCGCGTCGCCGGGCCCGGGTCCGAGGTCGGGCAGGGGATCGCCGAGGTCCGATCGCGGATCGTACCGTCCCGTCCGTAGCCCGAACACGGATCGAATGTCGGCCCGGGTCGCGACGTCCGAGCGGGACGCGGAGGGACGATGCTCTGGACAGCGATGATCGTCGCGGCGTTCGGCCAGCAGCGGGGCGCGATCGGGGTCGGGGTCGGCGGCGGGATCTCCCCGTTCGAGCCGACGTTCACCGGGCTCCCGGGCCCTGCGGCGTCGATCACGTTCGATCTCGAGGCGTGGGCGCTGACCGGCGGCGAGGACCGGGTGGGGCGCCGCGGGCGGACCTACCGGACCCCCGACCACCAGCGGATCGGGCTGGTGTGCGCCGGCGGGTTCAACGAGGGCCGCGACCTGCAGACCGTCGCCCAGCACGGCGGCTGCGGGCTCGGGCTCGGCGGCCAGTGGGGCGGCCCGGTGTACTTCACCGCCTGGACCGTCGGCGGGTTCGGCGCGTACAACCTGGTCGAGGTGGACCCGTCACCCGCAGCACCAGGCGGGTTCGAGCGGTTCTACACCAGCGTCGGCCCGTGGATCCGACCGAAGGTCGCGGTCGGGCTCGGGCCGGTCGCCGGCCTCGCGTTCGAGTTCGGTCCGTACGCGTCGATCGTGGTCCCGCTCGGGACCGAGTTCCACAACGGCACGCCGTACGGCCGGTACCTCGGCCAGTTCGGGTTCGAGCTGACCACGTTGATCGGGTCGACGACGCCGACCGACGGGTAGGCTACGCTCGGTCGGGGGTCCGACACGGTGTCCGACACGGGATCCGACGCGCCTGGTACACCCGGTACACCCGGTACACCCGGTGCACCCGGCGACGGGGCGCGACCCGACGTGGTGCGGGACGCGCCGCGGCTGCTGGCCGCGCTGTTCGACGACGGCGGAGCCGCGCTGCTCGCCGGCCTCGGCGCGCCCCCGTCGTGGGCGGCGGCGCTCGGCCCGGTCCCGGTCCAGGTCCTCGCGGTGTCGCCCGGCCCCGACGCCGGGATCCGCCAGCTCGCCGGGATCCGCGACTGGCTCGGGCAGCGGGATCCCCGCGCCGCGGTCGCGATCGGCCGGGCGGTGGTCGATCACCGCGTCCGCGTCGACGGACCCGAGCACCCGGACACCCTGCTCGAGCTCGGGGCCCTCGGGACCTGGCTCCACCGCGCCGGCGCGTCGGCGGAGGGCTCGGCGGTGCTCGACCGCGCGTGGACCGCGATCCGCTCGGTGGCCGGCGGGCGGGACCTGCGGGTGGCGGTGGTCGCGCAGAACGTGGCGGCGGCGCGGCTCCGCGACGGCCGGCTCGCGGACGCCGGGCACGCGCTCGACGTGGCGCACCGGATCCGGCGCGAGCTCGCCCCCGCGACGACCGGCCTCGTCGCCGCCCAGCTCGGCGAGGTCCAGCTCCAGCTCGGTCGGACCGCGGAGGCCGTGCCGCTGCTGCGCGAGGCGTTCGACCGGACCGCCGCGAGCGACGGGCCTCGGGCGCCGCGGACGATCGCCCGGGGCCAGATGCTCGGCACGGTGCTGAACCAGCTCGAGCGGTACGCCGAGGCCGCGAAGGTGCTGCGGTCGGTGGTCGACGGGGTGGACGCCGCCGATCCGGACCGGCGGGCGGCGGTCGCGTTCGAGCTCGGGCTCGCGTCGTACCGGAGCGGAGCGCGGGAGGAGGGGATCCGGCGGGTCGAGGAGGCGGTCCGGTGGACCCGCGCGGTCGGGACGGTCGCCGGCCCCCACCCGAGCCTCGCGAACCGGGTGACGATGCTGGCGCAGATCCACGTCGAGCGGGGGCGGTCCGAGGAGGCGGAGGGGCTGCTGAAGGAGGCGACCGAGGCCGATCGGCGGACGTTCGGCGACGCGAGTCCGGAGGTCGCGGGCCGGTACGCCGAGCTCGGGCGGATGCTCGCGCGGGTCGGGCGGGCGGACGAGGCGCTCGGGTCGCGGGCGACGACGATCCGCGGACCCGGGCGGCGATCCTCGCCACCGCGCATTTGGTGCACGACCAGGCGAAGGCGGCGGTGGATCGGCGGGATCCGGCGCTCGCCGCCGCCCTGGTCGACCGCGGGATCGCCCTCGCCACCCCGGCCCTCGGGCGCGACCACGCCGACGTCCGCAAGCTCCGCGAGCTGCGGGACCGGATCCGTCGCTGACGGCGCGTCCCCGTGAGCGCGGGCGTCGGCGGTGATACGGAGGGGCCGCACGGTCGACGGCGAGGACGCAGATGGCCAAGGACAAGGGTGGCGGAGGCAGCGCGGTCGATCTCGCGCACACCCGCAACATCGGGATCGCGGCCCACGTCGACGCCGGCAAGACCACGTTGACCGAGCGGGTGCTGTTCTACACCGGCGCGCTGCACCGGATGGGTGAGGTCCACGAGGGCAACACCAAGATGGACTGGCAGCCCGAGGAGCAGGAGCACGGCATCACGATCACCGCCGCGGTCACCCAGTGCCCGTGGAAGGACCACCTGGTCCAAATCGTCGACACGCCGGGCCACGTCGACTTCACGATCGAGGTCGAGCGGTCGATGCGGGTGCTCGACGGCGCGATCATCGTGATGGACGGCGTGCGCGGGGTCGAGCCGCAGACCGAGACCGTCTGGCGCCAGGCGTCGCGCCACCACGTGCCACGGCTGGTGTTCGTCAACAAGATGGATCGGCCGGGCGCGGACTTCGACCGGACGCTCAACAGCATCCAGACCCGCCTGCGCGACGTGCCGGTGCCGGTGGTGATCCCGATCCCGGAAGAGCGCACCGTGCTGCACTGCATCGAGCGGGTGGCGTACACGTTCACCGGCGAGGGCGGCGTGGACTACGCGCCCCGCCCGCTCCACGACTGGGAGGCGGAGAAGCTCGCCGGGTACCGCGAGACCCTGCTGTTGGCGCTGGCCGAGCACGACGAGCCGCTGGCCGACAAGGTCCTGATGGAGCAGGAGGTCGCCGACGACGAGGTGTGGGCCGTGCTGCGGCGGCTGACGCTCGAGGGCAAGGTCCGCCCGGTGTTCTCGGGGTCGGCGCTCCGGAACTGGGGGGTCCAGGTGATCCTCGACGCGGTGCTGAAGCTGCTGCCGGGGCCGCTCGAGCGGCCGCCGTCGATCGGCAAGCGTCCGGACGGGTCCGAGGAGGCGATCGAGCTGACCCCGGACGGCCCGCTCGCCGGGCTCGTGTTCAAGGTCCAGCTGTTCGAGGGGCGCCGCCACTGCTTCCTCCGGATGTACCGCGGGGTGCTCGAGCCCGGTCAGGACGTGCGCCTCGGCACCACCGACGCGGTCGAGCGGGTGGCGCGGGTGTTCGAGGTCGACGCGAACAAGAAGACCCGGCTCGACCGGGCCGAGGCCGGCCAGATCGTGCTGCTGGCCGGGCTGCGCCACGCGAGCACCGGCGACACGCTGTGCGCGGTCGATCACCCGGTGCTGCTCGAGCGGATCGACGCGCGGGACCCCGTCGTCGGGCTCGCGGTCGAGCCGCTGTCGAGCGCGGACGAAGAGAAGATGATCGAGGTCCTCCGCAAGGTGTGCGAGGAGGATCCCACCCTGCGGTACGAGGAGGACCCCGACACCGGCCAGAAGATCATCAAGGGGATGGGCGAGCTCCACCTGCAGATCGTGTTCGAGCG
>JBEBJW010000651.1:0-4874 GCA_040079715.1 Myxococcota bacterium
GCCGCAGGCCCTCGACGCGCTGATCGACGCCCTCGACGGGATCCCGCTCGCGATCGAGCTCGCCGCGTCGCGGGTCGGCGCGCTGTCGCTGGCGGCGCTGCTCGACAAGCTGTCCGAGCGCCTCCGCCTGCTGCGGCGTCCGGGGCGGGACCGCCAGGCGACGCTCCGGGCGGTGATCGAGCAGTCGTGGGAGCTGCTGGCGGAGGGCGACCGCGAGGTGTTCGCGTCGCTCGCCGTGTTCGCGCGGGCGTTCGACGCCGACGCGGTCCGGGCGGTGCTCGGGACCGCCGGCCCCGAGGCGGTCGAGCGGCTGGTCGCGCGATCGCTGGTGGTCCGCACCGACCGCGGGTACCGGCTGCTCGACAGCCTGAAGGCGTACGCCGAGGAGCGCCTCGCCGAGCGGGACCGCGACGGGGTGTGGCGCCGGCACGCCGCGTGGTTCACCCGGGGTGCCGAGACCGCGTGGGCCGTGATCCTCGGCCCGGACGGGGTGTCGGTCGGGCGGCGCCTCGTCGACGACGGCCAGGACCTGCGCCTGGTGATCGACCGGTTCGCCCACCGCGAGCCCACGCTGGCCGCCCTCGCGATCCTCGCGACCCGCCCGGGTGTGGTCCGGACCGAGCAGGACCTGTCGCTCGACGCCACCGTGCTGACCCTCGCCGGCCGGCTCGGGCCCGTGTTGCCGCCGCCGCTGCGGTTCGCGCTGTACCGGATCGCCGGGTACACCCTCCGCCGGCAGGGCCAGTACGCCGAGGCGCGCCGGTGGTTCGACGACGCGTACGCGCTGCGGGAGTGGATCGGGCCGGCGGCGCTGATCCGGATCACCGCCGACTTCGGCACCCTGAGCCTGGTCAGCGGGCACCCGGCGGACGGCGTGCCGTGGTGCGAGCGGGCGGTGGCGCTGGCGGAGGCGCTCGGGGAGCGGCCCCTGCTCGGGCTGGTCCTCGGGGACCTCGGGGTCGCCTACGCCCACGCCGGGCGGGTCGACGCGTCGATCCAGGCGTACGAGCGATCGCTCGCCGTGCTCGAGGCGTGCGGCGCGGTCGTGATGCGGGCGGTGGTGCTCGGCAACCTCGGGATCCTCGACGCCGAGCGAGGCCAGCACGCGCTCGCCCGCCAGCGGTTCGAGGAGGCCGTCCGGATGAACCGCCTGGCGGGCAACACCCGGACCGCCGGCGTCGGCCTGTCGAACCTCGGGCAGCTCGCGGACGAGGTCGGCGACCCCGCGTCCGCCCTCCGGTACTTCGGGGAGGCGCTGGACGTGATGGTCCGGACCGGCAGCCGGCGGCTCGAGGGCGTCGGGCGGGCGAACCTCGGCGGGGTGCTGGCCCGCCTCGGGCGCCGCGACGAGGCGCGCCGGGAGCTCGATCGGTCGCTGGCGATCGCGACCGAGCTCGGCCACGCCCGCGACCAGGCGACGGCCCACGCCGAGCTCGGGATGCTCGACTGGGCCACCGGCGACCTCGACGCGGCGATCGCCCACCTCCGGACCGCCCTCGCGCTCGGGACCCGCGGCCGGTACGAGGTCGTGTACCGCGGGTTCCTCGGGGCGGCGCTGGCGGTGCGCGGGGCGGACGGCGACCGGGGCGAGGCCGAGGCCGAGCACGCCCGGGCCGTGGAGACCGCCGCGACGCTCCGGGATCCGTCGCTCGCGCCGATGCTCGCGATCCTCGACGCGATCCGGGCGAGACACCCGCGAGACCGCGCCGGGCCCCCGACCGCGGACCTGGCCCACGACGGACCGGCGCTGCCCGTCGGCCCGGGGCCTCACCCGTGGCAGGTCCAGTTCGCGCTCGACCGCCTGCGCGACCCGGCCGGTTCGCGATAGCCTGTGGCGACGGGGGGGAGGCGGGATGAGCCGGGTGCTGGGCGTGCTGGCGCTGTTGGTTCCGGCCCTCGCGTGGGCGGGGCCGAAGCGGGACGCGGTGATGGACCTGCTGAACGCGATCGAGGAGCCGGTCCGCGAGGCCGATCTGACGGCCCTCGGCGACGGCGTCGACGCCGAGCTGATGTCGATCGCCGACGACGCCGCGATCCCGGTCAGCCGCCGCGGGCGCGCGGTGAGCGCCCTCCAGTACTTCAAGACCGAGCCGGTGCGCGTGTTCCTCGAGGGCCACCTCGCGGCCGGCGACGCGCTCGTCCGGCGGAAGGCGGCGTACAGCCTCGCGGTGTTCGGCCCGTCCGCGGTCGCGCCCCTGTCGAAGGCGCTCGGCGACGCGGACGTCCAGCTCCGGATCGCCGCCGCCCAGGCCCTCGGCCAGCTCGGCGACGCCGCGGCCCACCAGGCGCTGACCGCCCGCCTCGGGTCCGAGCGCGAGCCCGCCGTCCGCGACGCGATCACGAAGGCGCTGAATTCCCCGCTCGACCGCTCGGGGCTGAACTGATGCGCCGGCTGACCCAGATCGGCTTCGCGGCCGCGGTGTGGCTGCCCCCGGTGATCGTCGTCGCGTGCTCCGGCGAGAAGACCGACGACGGCGGCACGGCCCCGTCCGACGAGGAGCTGGTGATCGAGTCGCTCGGCGACGCCGCGATCTCCGACACCGGCGGGTACATCGACTTCGACGTGACGATCCCCGACGGCGCCGTGTCGACCCTCGCGTACTGCGGCGGGTGGGGCGACGAGGCCCTCGGCGCGGTGTGGTCGCTGACCGATCCGTCCGGGGCCGAGGTCTACACCGGCGACGCGCCGGACGCCGGCAAGTTCCGGTCGGACTACCTCGACGACTTCGTCCCGGGCCTGCTGCCGGAGAGCCCGGAGCTCCCGCCGACCCCGGGGAGCTGGCACGTCCAGTGGTTCGTCGGCGCGGGCAGCGACGGCACCGCCACCTGCGGCGCCGTCCACCGGGTCGACACGGTGTCCGACCCCGGCGTGGTCCACGTCGCGTTCGTGTTCGTGGGCGTCGACGGGATCGACGCCACGACCGCCCCGGACGACCCGCAGTGGCAAGCCGCTCTCGCCCAGTTCGAGGCCGAGTGGGGCAACGGCCGGCTGTCCACCAACTACGAGTACGCCGACTTCGCGGGCGACGTCGCCACCTACTCGGTGGTCGACGTGGCGGACGACGACTACAGCGAGTTCAACGACCTGCTCCGGACGGCGGAGCCCGCCGGCGCGCGGACGATCACGTTCTTCCTCGTGTCGGAGATCGTGAACCAGAGCGCGGGCGGCGCCACGATCCTCGGGCTGTCGGGCGGTCCCCCGGGGGCGGCGGCGGTCCCGGGCACGTCGAAGTCCGGCGTGATCGTGACCCTCGCGGATCTCGCCGGGTCGGCCGAAGACATCGGCAAGATCATGGCCCACGAGGGCGGCCACTTCCTCGGCCTGTTCCACACGACCGAGAAGGACGGCGGCCGGTTCGACGTCCTCGGCGACACGCCGGAGTGCGATCCGTCGAACGACGCGAACGGCAACGGCCAGATGAACACCGACGAGTGCGCGGCGCTCGGTTCGGACAACGTGATGTGGTGGACCCTGACCTCCGGCACGGCGGCGATGTCCGACGATCAGAGCTTCGTCCTCCGGAGCAACCCGATCGCCGACTGAGGATCATCGCGCACAGGCACCGAACCACCGGCCGGGATAACCACGCTCCCGGCCGGGCTCCGAGGGCGGAGTCCAAGGGGAGGTGGTGCCATGGCGACGGTCGTCCGCAAGATCGGGTTGTCACTCGGGGCGGACATCTGCTGGCCTGCCGCGTACGAGGAGATCGTCCGCCGGCTCGATCTGGCGATCCCGTACCGCGGCGACGTGGTGAAGATCGCGACCGAGCGGGTCACGGTCGAGCCGTTCGACCTCGCGTACCAGCCGTCGTACGACCTGGTCCTCGACCGCCTCACCCACTGGTTCCACACCAGCCGCGAGTGGATCAAGAAGATCTCGCTCGACGGCGTGTACGTGCTGAACAACCCGTGGATGATCCAGTCGGCGGAGAAGCACACCACCTACGTCGCGATGATGAAGCTCGGCCTGCCGATCCCGCCGACGTGGATCCTGCCGCCGAAGGAGTACGAGACCGGCGGCGACTGGGACGTGACCGTCCAGCGGTACAACCGGCTCTTCGATCTCGGCAAGGTCGGCGACGCGGTCGGGTACCCGGCGTTCCTCAAGCCGTACGACGGCGGCGGGTGGGTCGGGGTGACCCGGGTGGCGGACGAGCGGGCGCTCCGGGCAGCGTACGACCGCTCCGGCAAGCGGGTCCAGCACCTCCAGGCCGCGGTCAAGGACTGGGACCTGTTCATCCGCGCGATCGGCGTCGGCCCGCAGGTCAACGTGGTGAAGTACGACCCCGACCAGCCGCTGCACGACCGGTACCGGGTCGAGTTCAACTTCGTCACCGGCGACGAGTGGCAGCGCGCCGCGCGGATCTGCCGCACGATCAACGCGTTCTTCGGGTGGGACTTCAACTCGTGCGAGATGCTCCGCGCGCAGTCGATCCTCCACCCGATCGACTACGCGAACGCCTGCCCGGACAGCCAGGTCACGAGCCTGCACTTCCACTTCCCGTGGCTGGTCAAGGCGCTGCTCCGGTGGACGATCTTCAACGCCGTCACCGGGCGTCGGAAGCGGCTGACCCACGACTGGGAGCAGTACTTCGTCGCGCGCGAGCAGGGCCTGGCCGAGGGCGTCACGTTCGACGAGCAGCTCTCCCGGTACGACGCGATCGCCCGCAAGTGGTTCGACACCGACGCGTTCGAGGCGTTCGACAAGGAGTTCCTCGGGAGCCTCGACGAGGTCGCGCTCGGGTTCTTCGGCGAGCAGCGGTTCTACGACATCGTCCAGCAGAAGGTCGAGGCGCTGTTCCCGAAGCACGAGGTCAAGCAGTTCACCGACCACTTCTTCGGGATGGTCCAGTTCTGGCGCAAGACCGAGCGCG
>JBEBJW010000652.1:0-4864 GCA_040079715.1 Myxococcota bacterium
GATCAACACGGTGCGGTCCGCGCTGTGGCCGATCGCGCGGTGGATCCACCCGCTACCGGCCCCGCCCGCCTCGACCCGCCCGGAGCTCGATCGGCCGGTGGTGCTGGTCCACGGCTACCTCGGGCACCCGGACGTGTTCCGTCCCCTCCAACGCCGACTGTACGCCGCGGGGTTCACCCGGGTGGTCCGGGTCGGCTACCCGTCGACCCGGCTCGGCCTCGACCGGATCGTTCACCGGATCGACGCGGTCGCGCGGCCGCTCGCCGAGGCGGTCGGCCCGGTGGATCTCGTCGGACACTCGCTCGGCGCGGTGGCGTGCCGCGCGTGGATCAAGCTGTTCGGCGGCGCGCCGTGGGTCCACCGGTTCGTGTCGCTCGGTGGGCCGCACGCGGGGACGTCGCTGTTCCGGCTCGGTCCGCCGGTCCTGCGCGACGTGCTCGATCCCGCGGGGCCGTGGGTCCGCCGGCTGAACGAGGGCGACGAGCCCGTCCCGACGGTGGTGATCCGGGCCCGGTACGACCACCAGGTCCTGCCGCCGGTCCGGGCGGCGGTGCGCGGCGCGCAGGAGCTGGTGCTCGACGGCCACGGCCACAACGGCCTGCTGTGGTCGCGGACCGCCCACCGCGCGGTGATCGACGCGCTGATCGCCCCGGACGCCCCGCGATCGTAGCCGCGGCTCAGCCCGCCTCGACCTTCTTCCGCGCCCCGGCCTTCGCGATCTCGGCGGCGAGGCCCTCCATCGCCGTCCGGTAGGTCGACTCCGGTAGGATCCGCACCGCGCGCCGCGCCCGCCAGCTCTCCTGGAGCATCACCTCGCGGCTCCGCGGCACCCCGAGCACCCGGAGCGACGCCGCGAGCTGCCGAGCGTCGTCCGGATCGCCGTCGGACGCCATCCGCTGCCAGATCACCCCGACCCGCGGGTCCGCCTCGCACGCAAACACCACCGGCAGCACCGGGCGCCCGGCGGTGGCGCGCGCCAGCAGGTGGAGGGCCGGCTCCCCGTGATCGAGCACGCTCAGGTCCTCGGCCACGTGCCACAGCCGCCCGACGTGCCGCCCGTACCGGCCGAGCGCGAGGAGCTCCCGCGACGCCGCGCCGCCGAGGTGCCCGCCTGCCCGGCAACAGAACGCGAACAGCGCGCCGGTGTGGGCGTCCGCGTGATCGAGCCAGTCGTCCTCGGTGGGGATCGCGCCGACCAGCTCGCGCGACAGGGCCTGCGCCTCGGCGAACGACCGGAGGGCGTCGAGCAGCTCCTCGAGCACCCCGGGGGCCGAGTGGCGCGACAGCTCGAGCGCGCGAACGGTGAGCTGGTTGCCGGTCAGCCAGCCGACCGACCGGACCACCCGCCGCGCCACCCGGCGCCGACGCGCCCCCTCCCGACCGAGCGCGAGGTCGTGGACCCGGAGCGCCAGGTGGAGCAGCTCGGCCGCGTGCTGCGCCTCCTCGCCGACCGATCCCGCGCCGGTGGCCCGCGCCGCGAGCGCGACGAGGATCGGGCGGATCCGGGGGATGTCCGACCGACCGACGAACCCCGCGCCCTCGCCGACCACCTCGGCCAGCGCCGCGTCGTCGACCAGATCGTTCTCCAGCATCGTCTGGAGACCGGCGAGCTCGAGGCCGGTGGGGACGAGCTCGAGCAGGCGATCCAGTCCGCGACCGAGCCGACGGCGCACCTTCAACCGCACCTCTGCCCACAGGGGTAACCGAAGGAGGCGCGGCGCGCCGGAGGCGTCGGCGGGGCGCGGCTGTTCGTGCAGCCGATCGCTGCGGTACCCGGACCCCGACGTGCGTTAACCTCGGCACCTCGGGAGGACCGATCGATGAGCGAGACGCAGACCAGCGAGCGCGACCCCAACCTGCTGAACCTGGCGGGGCTGCTGTTGGGCGGGCTGGTGCTGGCGTTCGGCATCCGGAGCTTCTATTGGTCGTTCGGCTGGGCCGGTCACGAGTGCCTGAACTGCGACCTGTCGTCGATCGGCAACACCGCGATCGACGACCTGAGCTTCCTGCCGGCCGCCGACTACAGCTTCGGGTTCACCGTCGCCGGCGTGCTGATGCTCGTGATCCTCAACGCGGGCGCCTGGCGCCGCACCGGCGGCTACTGAAGCCTCGAAGATCCCGTCGGGCGTGAGCACGATCATTGGGCACGATCCTGTCGTCGCAGCCAGCGTCGCGGGCCGGTTCACCCGGTCCGTTGCCGCTCGGCACCGGTCGCGCGCCGACGGCCGGGCCGTGGTGCCGCAGGCCCCTCCACGAGGCGCTGCCCGGGGACGCGATCTCCGCCACCTGCGATCGGCGGCAAGATCCGGTCCGCGATCGGCGCCCCCTCCGTAACCCCCCTGAATCTGGCGCCGAACGTGTCCAGCGCTATGCTACGCACGTGCCCGTCGCCCCGATTGCACACATCGCATCCACCCGCGCTATCATGCCCCCGCTGGAAGCCGTCGGCCCGGCCCCGGTACCTTGGGGGTGCTCCCCAACGGTCGTCGAGCGCGTGGGATCCTCCCCATCCGCTGCGCACCGGTGGTACAAACGGGTAGGCCTCGGCCCGAAAGGCTTGGAGACGTTTCGATGACGAATATCGCCCAGCTCTTCCGCGACGGCGGAAGCTTGATGTGGGTCAACCTGATCGTCCTGATCTTCGCGCTCGCGATCGTGTCGGAGCGGTTGTTCGTGTTGTTGTTCCGGTTGCGGATCAACGACAAGGCGTTCATCTCCGCGGTCGAGAAGCTGGTCATGGCCGGCAACTTCGAGCGCGCCATCAAGCTGTGCACCTCGCAAGAGGGCGCGGCGGTCCCCCGGGTCGTCCGGTCGGCCCTCGCGAACGCCCGGATGGGCGGCGCGGCGGTCTCCGCGGCGGTCGAAGAGGCGATGACCGAGGTGGTGCCCCAGGTCACCCGGCGCGCCGGGATCCTGTGGGGCATCGCGAACCTCGCGACGCTGATCGGCCTCGTCGGCACCGTGTGGGGCCTGATCGAGTCGTTCGCCGCGGTGAGCCTGGTCTCTCCCGACCAGAAGTCCACCAAGCTCACCGAAGGGATCGCGCACGCGATGGCCAACACGTTCTTCGGGTTGGGGATCGCGGTGACCTGCGTGTTCTTCCACATGATCCTGTCGGTGATGGTCAAGAACGTGATGGACGGGCTCGACCACTCCGCGATCCGGATCGAGAACATCCTCGCGAAGCGCCGGATCGCCACCGGTGGCCGCGAGACCGGCACGCCCGCCGCCGCGTCCACCTGAACCACGCGCTCGTCACCGAACACCCCGGCCAGGGCGGTCGTTCTCCCGGAGCCCCTCAATGCGTGGTCGACGCCGCCATACCGAAGATTTCGGGTCCGAGGCGGAAGAGTCGGGTGAGCTCAACCTCACCCCCTACCTCGACGTGGTTTCCACCCTCGTCATCTTCTTGATCTTCACCTTCCAGGTGGTGATCGAGTTCCGGCTGATCGAGCTCCTGCCGCCCGCGTACTCCGCGAACGCCAGGAACCCGAGCGAGACGCCCGAGAACCAGGACGTCACGCTCACCCTGATCATCCACACCGACGGGTACCGTCTGGTGACGAACAAGCCGGAGATGGGCGCCTCCGAGGTGCCGAAGAAGAACGGCGAGTACGACAACGACAAGCTCGCCCAGGAGCTGTCGCACGTGAAGAAGACGCTCGGGCTCCGCGAGTCGCTGATCCTGACCGCGTCCGACGACATCGAGTACAAGGTGGTCGTCGCCGCGTTGGACACCGCCCGCGAGTACGAGGGCGAGCTGTTGTTCCCCGACGTGCTGCTCGCGAAGGCCAGCGCCGGAGGTGGCGGGTGAGCACCGAACACGACGATCAGCCGATGATGGGGTCCGAAACGCCGGTCGGCGCCGGATGGTCGGAGGAGGCTCCGGTCGATCCGATCGCCGAGGCGTACGGGCGGGGCCCGGGTCGCCGGAAGCGGCGGGTGCGGCGCACGATGCCCGGTCAGACCATCGGGCACCTGAACCTGACCCCGATGATGGACATCATGACGATGTTGCTGGTGTTCCTGGTGAAGTCGTTCGCCCAGGAGCCCGACAACATCAACATCAACCTCGTCCGGCCGCCCGAGTCGTCGACGAAGGTGATGATGGAGGCGGCGACCAAGGTCGTCGTCACCCGCGACGAGATCCTGGTCGACGACCAGCCGATCATCGGGCTCGCGGCGGTGAACGCGGCCGAGGGTGGCCAGGCGTCGATCCCGCAGCTCCGCGACGCGCTGCTCGAGCGGGCGGACCACCTCAAGGCGCTCGAGAACCGCGGCGGAACCCCGTTCGACGGTCGGCTGCTGGTGGTGGCGGACGAGACCACGCCGTACTCGGTGATCACCTCGGTCCTGTTGACCGCGGGCGAGTCCCGGTTCAGCGAGTACAAGCTCGTCGTGATGCAGAAAGCCGCCCAGTGACGGCCTCGGGTCGTGGGGCGACGGCGCCACCGGCGGGATAGCTGTCCGGCATGCGTCGCATCCCCGCGCACCCGTCTCCCCCCGGTCCGACCAGCCCGGGAGGGCCACCGGCCCCCGACATGGGCGACCCCGATGCGGGTGAGCCCGTGGGCGGTCCCGACGTCGACGACGAGCCCGGGCCGGACGCCGACTGGGACGCCGACGACGACCCGTCGCTGCTCGACCCCGCGAGCTGGCCGGACGACGCCGACGACGCCCCCGCCGCCGACACCTGGGTCGACGAGACCGATCTCGACACGCTCCCGTCCCTCGACGTGGCGGAGACCGAAGAAGACCTCGAGCTCCCCGCGGACCTGCCCCCGCTCGAGGACGATCTGGCCGATCTCGACGCGCCGGACGACACCGAGATGCCGATCCTCCCGTGGACGCTGACGGTCCGGAT
>JBEBJW010000653.1:0-4857 GCA_040079715.1 Myxococcota bacterium
GCGGACCGGATCCGCGCCGGAGGCAGCCCCGCCAGCGACGGACGGACGGCGTGCAGCGCCTCGGCCATCTCGGCGGCGGACGCGAACCGGGCGGACGGCTCGGCCCGGGTCGCGCGGCGGACCACCGGCCGGAGCGGCGCCGGGACGGGCTCCCACCGGGGCGACGTGTCCGGCGCGAGGTACAGGTCGACCGGGGTGTCGGTCGTGAGCAGGTTGTACAGGGTGCAGGCGGCGGCGTACACGTCGGCGGCGGGGCCGACCCGGCGGGCGTCGATCCGCTGCTCCGGCGCCATGTACCCGATCGACCCGAGCGCCACGCCGGTCCGGGTCGCCGAGCCGAGGTCCGTCCGGGCGATCCCGAAGTCGCACAGCGCGACCGTCCCGTCGGCGCGGATCAGCACGTTCCCGGGCTTCACGTCGCGGTGGACGATCCCGGCGGCGTGCGCGGCCTCGAGCCCGGCGAGGACCGCGATCACCGCGTCGACGGCGTCGATCGGCGCGAGCGGCCCGTCCTCCACCTGGCGATCCGCGAGCGATCCGCGCTCGAGGTACTCCATCACGATGTAGTCGCGATCGGCGTGGTGCCCGAGGTCGAACACCCGGACCACGTTCGGGTGGTCGAGCGCCGCGAGTGCCCGCGCCTCGGTCCGGAGGCGCTCCCGGCGCGTGTCTCCGCCCTGGTCGACCGGCAGCAACAGCTTGAGCGCCGTGGTCCGATCGAGCACGAGATCGTGCGCCAGCCACACCGCAGCGCTGCCGCCCGTGCCGAGCTCCCGCTCGAGGCGATACCGATCGCCGACCACCATCATGTCCCATGGTACCGTCCCTGCATGCGTCGCGACATCCTCGAGGTCGACAACACCGTCTCTGCCCGGACCACGCTCCCGGTCAGCCTGCAGGACGTGGAGTCCGTCCGGTTGCTCCTCACCGGCGAGTCGGTCGTCGACTGGCAGCGGCTGTCGTTCCGCGATCTGGCCGACGTCGACCGGTTCCTCGCGACCCACCTGCTCGACACCTCCGACGCCGAGGACATCGAGCGCGTCCGGTACGTGTTCAACGAGGCGGTGAGCTACCTCGAGGAGCAGCTCCACCTGAAGTTCCCGGCCGAGCTGCGCAACCCGTCGGACATCCGGCTGGTGTTCCTGTGGGCGAGCCAGTGGGGCGGGTTCCGGCGGACCCAGATCCTGTCGTGCGTGGTGCTGAAGCTGATGCACATCATCCACCACATGGAGGCGGCTGACCTGCGGTTCCGGCTGCCGCTCGCGGAGGAGCAGATCCTCGCCTCGGCGCACCGGCGGATCCTCGCGCAGGTGTACGAGATGCAGGACGCCGGGGTGCCGATCACCGCGTTCTACGGCAGCCGAAAGTCGCGCAGCTCGGTGATCACGAAGCTGATCGCGAAGCGCGAGGCCGTGGCGGCCACGATCTTCGACAAGCTCCGGTTCCGGCTGGTGGTCCGCCGATACCGGGACCTCGTGCCGACGATCGCGTACCTCGCCCGCGAGCTGTTCCCGTTCAACTACGTCGTCCCCGGGCAGAGCCACGACAACCTGCTCGAGGCCTCGCTCGTCCCGAACCGCCTGCTCGACTGGCTGACCCCGGAGGACCGCGCGGTGGCCCTCCAGCGGACGGAGCCCGGGCTCGGCGACGTGCCGGTCGGGCTGATCGACGGCCGGACCGAGAGCGGCACCCCGCGGAACGAGTTCAGCGGCGCCTCGTACCGCGCGATCAACTTCATCGTGAACTACCCGGTGCGGGTCCCGCCGTCGGTCGAGGAGCGGTTCAGCTTCGAGCTCGGGCGGGTGGTGTACGTCAACGTCGAGTTCCAGGTCCTCGACGAGGCGACGTCGAAGACGAACGAGCTCGGCGAGAACGCCCACGCGCTGTACAAGGCGCGCCAGCACCGGCGGGTCGCGGCGCGGCTCAAGCGGGGCGCGGCCGCCCGCAACGAGTAGCGCACCTGGAGAACTAGTTCACCGGGAGCATCGGCGGGCGACTGTCGTCGATCACCCCCGACCACTCCACGATCAGGGCGGCGAACGGGAACTTTCCGACCCGATCGCCGTCGATCAGGTACGGCAGCAGCACCCCAGTGAACGTCGGGACCGCCGGCGCCGTGCCCGGGCGCGCCATCACCACCAGCCCCGCGGTGAGGCTCCGATCCGGCGACACCCCGGCCCACTTGCCGCGGATCGCGCCGCCGACCCGGAACAGCGGCCCGTCCTCGCCGTCGAGCGGCTCCCACAGGACCGCCGACAGGTGCTCGACCGCGGTGTCGGTCCACGCGATCACGGTACCGCGGTACGGCTCGAACAGGTAGTCGCTGTCGATGCCGTCCGGGCGGTCGATCTGGATGTACGAGATGTTCCAGCTCGAGAAGAACACGATCTCCCACACCCGGCCCTTCAGCGCCGGCGAGACCTGCAGGGTGCGGCCCCACGCGGTGAACCCCTCCCCGTCGCGCCACTTGTCGTTCTTGACCGGGCCGAGGGTCGAGTCGTCCGGCGCGTACGCCATCGTGCCGAATCGCGGGCTGATGTAGCGGATCACCGTACCCTGCACAGTGAGGTCGAACACCGCGACCGGGCTGAACTCGATCCGCGGACCGAGCTCGACGAACGCGGGACTGACGCTGATCCGGCCCCCGAGGTCCAGGTGATTGTCACGGAACAGGATCGACTGCGATCCGGGCGCCAGCCACCACCGGGCGGACGCCCGCGAGTCCGACAGCACCCCGGTCGGGTAGGCCGCGGCGGCGAACCCCTGGTACAGGTTCAGGTCGGGCCCTGCGTGAGACACGGCGGACCACAAGGCGAACAACAGGGGGCACTCCTCGGCGCGTTGACGATTCGCGCAGCTCGGTTAACGCATTCGCGATGACTCCGACTCCGACCACCCTCCGCCCGGCGCTGATGTGCAGCATGGGCATGCGCGGGCCCGCTGCGGTCCGCCGGATCGTGGTCCGCGGGTCCTGACCGACCCGCCTCGAGCCAGAAGGGCCCCACCCTGACGGTTCGACCGGGACGAACGAATCGGCGCCGACGGTGGGCCCCACGAGCGATCCGCAGGGCGTCGGTTCGTCCGGCGCGGTGACCCACCTGTTCTGCTTCCGGAGCTCATCGTGTTCGATCCTGACTCGTTCGCGTCCTTCTCGACGCGCGCGGTGCACGCGGGACTGTGTCCCGACCCGGCCACCGGCGCGATCGTCACCCCGATCCACCAGACCACGACGTATGTCCTCGACGGCGTCGGTCGCGACCGCGGGTACACCTACACCCGCACCCACAACCCGACGGTGGCCGCGCTCGAGGCCCACCTCGGCGCGCTCGAGGACGCGCCGCCGGCGGTGTGCTTCGGCACCGGCCTCGCCGCGATCGCGTCGACGATCGTCGCCCACTGCGACGGCGGCGACCACGTCGTGTGCGGGGCCGCGGTGTACGGCGGCACCTACCGGCTGCTCGACCGGGTCCTCGCCCGGTTCGGGGTCGAGACGTCGTTCGTCGACGCCACGGTCCCGGACGCGATCGCCGACGCGATCCGCCCGCGCACGAAGCTCGTGCTCGCCGAGACCCCGGCGAACCCGACGCTGGTGCTGACCGACATCGCGGCGGTCGCCGCCCGGTGCCACGACCGCGGGGTGCCGCTCGCGATCGACAACACGTTCCTGACCGCGGCCCTCCAGCAGCCGCTCGCGCTCGGCGCGGATCTGACGATCACGTCGACCACGAAGTACGTCGAGGGCCACAACACCACCGTGGGCGGGGCGGTCGTGACCCGCGACCCCGAGCGGCTCGAGCGGCTCCGGTTCGTCCGGAACGCGCTCGGGACGACGATCGCGCCGTTCGACGCCTGGCTCACCCTCCGCGGCTCGCAGACGTTGCCGCTGCGGCTCGACGCCCACAGCCGGTCGGCGCTCCGGGTGGCGTCGTGGCTCGACCTGTGCGCGCCGGTCGCGTCGGTGGTCCACCCGGACCTGCCGTCGTTCCCGCAGCGCGAGCTCGCGCGACGCCAGCACCGGGCCGGGGGCGGCACCCTCGGGTTCGAGCTCCGCGGCGGGTTCGACGAGGCGGTCCGGTTCCTCGGGGCGCTCCGCCTGTGCGCGCTCGCCGAGAGCCTCGGGGCGGTCCAGACGCTCGTGACCCACCCGGCGTCGATGACCCATGCGGCGATCCCTCGCGACGACCGGCTCCGGCTCGGGATCACCGACGGGTGGATCCGGCTGTCGGTCGGCCTCGAGGACCCGGACGACCTGATCGCCGATCTCGCCGCGGCGCTGGCGGTGTCGACGTGACCGGCCGGGTGGTGGTGGTGAAGCTCGGCAGCAGCGTGCTCCCGGACGAGGACGCCCTGCCGGACGTGGTCCGCGCGCTGTACGCCGCGGTGCGGGCCGGCGACCGGGTGGTCGCGGTGGTGTCCGCGCTCGGGCGGCACACCGACGCCCTGGTGGACCGCGCCCGCGCGTTCGGCCCGGCGCCGTCTGCCCGGGCGACCGCTGCGCTGGTGGCGACGGGCGAGGCGACCGCGGTGGCGCTGGTCGCGCTGGCCCTCGATCGCGCGGGGATCCCGGTGGTCCCGCTCGCCGGGGCCGGGATCGTCACCGCCGGGGACCCGCTCGACGGCGATCCCGTGCGGGTCGACCCGACCGCGATCCGCGCGGCGCTCGATCGCGCGCCGATCGTGGTGGTCCCCGGGTTCGTCGCCCGCGACGTCGACGGCGCCCCGTCGCTGCTCGGTCGCGGCGGGTCGGACCTGACCGCGCTGCTCGTGGCCGAGGCGCTCGGCGCTACGTGTCGCCTGGTCAAGGACGTCGGCGGGGTGTACGACGCCGATCCCCGGGTCGCCGGCGCGGTCCGGTAC
>JBEBJW010000654.1:0-4849 GCA_040079715.1 Myxococcota bacterium
CGACGGGGATCGCGCAATGTGGACGCCGTCCGGACGCGGATCGTCCGAACGGCGCGCCGGCCTGACACCGCGGTGAACCTTGCCGCGGCGTGCTGGCTCGGCCAAGGTCCACACGGAGGCCCGAATGTGTGGGTTCGTCGCGATCCTCGACCCGACCGGCACCGCCGCGCCCCTCCGGTCCACCGCCCTCGCCCGCGCCCGGCTGCTCCGCCACCGCGGCCCCGACTGGAGCGGGGTGTACACCGACGATCAGGCGGTGATCGTCCACGAGCGGCTGTCGATCGTCGACCCGAACCACGGCGCCCAGCCGCTCCGGTCCCCCGGCGACCAGCAGATCCTGGCGGTGAACGGCGAGATCTACAACCACCGCGCGCTGCGGGCCCGGTTCGCCGACTACCCGTTCCAGACCGCGTCCGACTGCGAGGTGATCCTGCCGCTGGTCCGCGCGCACGGGCCGGCGGAGGTCCTCGACGCCCTCCACGGGATGTACGCGTTCGTGGTGTGGGATCGCGCGCGCGGCGACTGGCTGATCGCCCGCGACCCGATCGGGATCGTCCCGCTGTACACCGGCCGCGACGCCGACGGGCGGCTGTGGGTCGCGTCGGAGGTCAAGGCGCTCCACGGGGTGTGCACCCAGATCCGCGAGTTCCCGCCGGGATCGTGGATGACCCGCGACACCCCGGAGCCGGTCCGGTGGTACGCGCCGTCCTGGCGGAGCTACGACGCGGTCGAGGGCGGCCCGTCGGACCCGGCCGCGATCCGCGACGCGCTCGAGGCCTCGGTCCACGCGCACCTGATGACCGACGTGCCGTACGGGGTGCTGCTGTCCGGCGGGCTCGACTCGTCGCTGGTCGCCGCGATCACCGCCCGGTTCGCCGCGAACCGGATCGAGGACGACGACCGGAGCCCGGCGTGGTGGCCGCGGGTCCACACGTTCGCGATCGGCCTCGAGGGCTCACCGGACGTGGCGGCGGCGGCGAAGGTCGCGGCGGCGCTCGGGACCGCCCACCACCCGTTCACGTTCACGGTCCAGGAGGGGCTCGACGCGCTGGCCGACGTGATCTGGCACATCGAGACCTACGACGTGACCACGATCCGCGCGTCGACGCCGATGTACCTGCTCGCCCGCCGGATCAAGGCGATGGGGATCAAGATGGTCCTGTCCGGCGAAGGCGCGGACGAGATCTTCGGCGGGTACCTGTACTTCCACATGGCCCCCGACGACCGCGAGTTCCACGACGAGCTCGTCCGCAAGCTCGACGGGCTGCACGCGTACGACTGCCTGCGCGCGAACAAGTCGATGGCCGCGTGGGGCGTCGAGGCGCGGGTCCCGTTCCTCGACCGGCGGTTCCTGGACGTGGCGATGGGCACGGCACCGTCGGCCAAGCGCCCGGTGGACGGCCGGATCGAGAAGCACGTGCTGCGCGAGGCCGGCGCCGGGCTGCTCCCGGACGAGATCCTGTGGCGGCAGAAGGAGCAGTTCTCGGACGGCGTCGGCTACGGGTGGATCGACGCGCTGAAGGACCACGCCGAGCGCGCGGTGTCCGACGCGGCGTTCGCGTCCGCCGCCGACCGGTTCCCGATCAACCCGCCGGCCACCAAGGAGGCGTACCTGTACCGGACGCTGTTCGCGGCGGCCTACCCCGGCGACGAAGCCGCAGCGCTGGTCCCGGGCGGCCCGAGCATCGCGTGCAGCACCCCGACCGCGTACCGGTGGTCGAAGGAGTTCGCGGGGCGCGCCGACCCGTCCGGGCGGGCGGTCGGGCGGATCCACCGCGCCGGACGCTGACGACGCGCGGCCCTCAGCCCGCCAGCCGGGCGAGGATCGGCTCCCACACGGCCGACATCGGCGCGTCCGGTCCGGGGAGCGTGGCGCGGTCCACCGCCCCGAGCGCCACATCGAGCGGGTACGCCGCCAGCCGGCCGGTGATCGGCCGCCCCGGGACCCCGCGGTCCGCGTCGACCACCCCGGCGTCGAGCCACGCCCGCGCGATCCGCTCGAGGTACTCGACCTGCCGGAACCCGCCGAGCAGACGGATCCGCGACAGCAGCCGCAGCGCGCCGAACACCGGCACCAACCCCGGACACAGCCCGCCCGCGAGCCGCTCCCGCGCGTCCGGCGGCCACCCGTACAGCGTCTCGACCGACTCGCGCTTGCCGGGACGCCGGGCGTAGAACCACGACAGGTCGTCGATCCCGGCTGCGCCGCGCGCCGCGAGCCGAGACACCGGGTGGGCCGGGTCGGCGAGCACCTCGGCGAGGTACCGGGCCGCGACGCGGTTCAGGTCGACGTAGTACAGGTCCGACCGCCCGACGAGCGCGCGCTCGAGGCCCTCGCACACCCGCAGCGCCCACGACGGGAAGTCGTCGGTCGGGGTCGGATCCGGCAGGACCGCGGTCAACGCCGGGGTCGCCGCCGCAACCACCTCGCGGACCCGCGCCGGGAGCGGGCACCCGTACACCAGCGCGTCGCGGAGCTCCGGCGGGATCACCAGCACCCGCCGCTCGGTCACCCCGTCGCGCTCGCGGTCCTTCGCCGCCTGCCGCTGACGGGACAGCTCGGGGCCCGGTCGCAGCAGGTCGTGGTACTGGGCCGCCCGGAAGCACAGCGCCCCCGACCACGCGGTGTTGCTCATCGGCACGCCGGACCACGCCAGCGCCAGCACCGGACCCGGCGCGCCGGCGCAGGCGATCCGGTCGATCGCGCCGAACGTCGGGCCGTTGGTCGGGCACACGTGGTGGGGGGTGGCGACGGCGCCCGTCGCCTCGATCGCGGCCACGAGCCGGTCGGTCGCGTCGCCGAGGCGCGGCGCGAGCTCGGCGCACAACGCCCGGCGGAACGCTGGTTCGAACCCGGGTTCGGTCGGCGGGTCCCCCCACAGCTCGGCCGCGGACCACGCGGCGATCGGGGTCTGCCACCCGGCGTCCAACAGGCGGGCGAGCTCCGGACGGGTTCGGGCCACGGCGTCGAGGGCGGGGTTCACCGCGCGATTGTACCGGGTGGGATCGCCGGCAGGTGGGCGCGGCCGACGATCCCGACGAGGATCCCGTGCTGGCCGACGTGCGCACCAGGGAGGATCGCGCGCCGCGCCCGCGCCCCGGACCGGGGACCGCTGGTGAACAACCAGTGAAGACCTCGGCCGGGACGCGGTGATCCACCATCGCCGTCGACCCGGGGTGCGCGGCGATCGTAAGCTGGCGACGGGGGGGGCGCTTGCAACCGGTCGCACAGGAACCTCGCGACAGTCGCTAAAGCGCCGAGAGAACCGTCCGAGGATCGGAGCAGCCGAACTCGGTTGTCGCGGGCTCGTCCGTCGTGGGCGCACCCGCGGGGATGGGATCCCGCTGGGACCCCAACGGTCGACCCGAACGAACACCGCTGCCCGCAGGGTCCCCCGGCCCGTCGGACACGTGTCCGTGCAGGATCGCCAACGTCGAACCCTGGAGTGTGGGGATGGAAAAGGCCGACCCGGTCGTCGTCGGGAGCGGAATCCGGATCAAGGGCAAGGTCCGCGGAGCGGAGGACGTGATCCTCAAGGGCCAGATCGAGGGCACGATCACGCTGCCCGAGAACCACTTGATGATCGAGTCGTCGGCGCTGATGGCCGGCGACGTGAGCGTCGAGAACGTCACGATCCGCGGCGAACACGCCGGCAACACGCGGGCGACGGAGTGCGTGCAGCTCGACGCGGGCGCGCGGGTGCTCGGCGACGTGCAGGCGCCGCGGCTGGTCGTCGCCGACGGCGCGAAGTTCAAGGGCAACGTCGACATGGTCGTCGACCTGCCGGCCGAGCTCGGCCTCAAGTTCCGGAACTGATCCCAGGGTTTTTTCGACTACGGAGGCGTTCGAGATGGAAGACAAGACCGTGTTGGGTCGCACGATCGAGATCGAGGGCGAGATCGAAGGCGACGAGGATCTGGTGGTCCAGGGGACCGTCCGCGGGCGGATCACGTCGAAGAAGGACGTGAAGGTCGAGCCCACCGGCAACGTCGAGGCGGTGGTCACGACCCGGATGCTGTCGATCAGCGGGCGGGTCAAGGGCAACGTCGACGCCTCGGCGCGGGTCGAGCTGTGCACCGAGGGCACGATGATCGGCGACATCAAGTCGCCGCGGGTGGTGCTGGCGGACGGGTCGAAGTTCAAGGGCCACATCCAGACGGCCGAGGAAGAGTGACCCCATGGCGAAGACCAAGAAGACCTGGCAAGACGACGGGGGCGAGTGGGACACGAGCGTCACCGCGGGCGCCGGCGCCCCGGCTCCGGCCGACGACTCGTTCGACGCGGCGCTCGATCGCGCCGGGCTGCCCGCTGGGAACACGGCGCCGGTGACGGAGGAGGTCGCGAAGGCTATCGCCGCGCCGATCCCCCCGGCGCCGCCCGCGCCGGCGGCCCCGCGGCCGATGCCGGCGTTCGACACCAGTCAGGGCACGATCATCGGCTCGACCCTCGTGGTCCGCGGCCGGCTGAAGAGCGACGAGAACCTGGTGGTCCGCGGGCGGATCGAGGCCGAGGTCCACTCGACCAAGGATCTGCGGGTGGAGACGTCCGGGATCATCAACGCGAACCTGTCGGTCCGCGCGGTGTGGATCTCCGGGATCGTGGTCGGCGACATCGAGGCGTCGGAGCTGGTGGAGCTGGCCCCGGACGCGCGGGTGGTCGGCGACATCCACACGCCGCGGCTGATCATCCACGACGGCGCGCGGTTCCGCGGCGCGATCGAGATGGACGGCCTGCAGGGGCTCGAGCGGGTCCGCCCGCAGCCGGCCCGGGTCGCGGTGAAGGAGGTCAAGGTCGCGCCGCCGCCGGTGCCGGTCGCGGTGGCGGTGGCGAAGGTCGAGGACGACGACG
>JBEBJW010000655.1:0-4847 GCA_040079715.1 Myxococcota bacterium
GGGTGTCGGGCGGGTCTGCGGGCGGCGCTCGACGCCGGTGCGGCCGTGCTCCGGGCCGGCGGATCGGCGGTCGACGCGTCGGTGGCCGCGGTGGTCGTGCTCGAGGACGATCCGCTGTTCAACGCCGGTCGCGGCGCGGTCCTCGCCGCGGACGGGTCGGTCGAGCTCGACGCCGCGGTGATGGACGGGTCGGATCGGCGCGCGGGCGCGATCGCCGGCGCGAAGACGCCGCGGAACCCGATCCTCCTCGCCCGCGCGGTGATGGATCACACCCCGCACGTGCTCCTCGCCGGGGCGGGCGCCGACGCCCTCGCGATCGAGCGGTCGCTGCCGATCGAGCCCCCGTCGTATTTCCGGACCGACGAGCGGGCCGCCCAGCTCGCCCGAGCCCAGGGGTTCACCCTCGACGCTGCCGGCACCGACGTGTACGGCACGGTCGGGGCCGTCGCCCGGGACGAGGCCGGCCACGTCGCCGCCGCCACCTCGACCGGTGGGATGACGAACAAGCGGCCCGGACGGGTGGGGGACTCCCCGATCCTCGGCGCGGGCACGTTCGCGTGGGACCGGACCTGCGCGATCAGCGGCACCGGGCACGGCGAACCGTTCGTCCGGCTCGGGGTCGCGGCCCGGGTCAGCGCGTGGATCGAGCTCGGCGGCCTGACGCTCGCCGCCGCCGCCGATCGGGTGATCCGCGACGAGCTCCCGGGGCTCGGGGGGCGCGGCGGGTTGATCGCGGTCGACGCGTCGGGCGCGATCGCGATGCCGTTCGTCACGGGCGGGATGTTTCGAGGCGTGATCGCCGACGATCGGGCCCCGGAGACCGCGATCTGGTAGCAGCGGATCGCGGCGCGGCAGGCTACCACAGGTGGGCGCGGATCCTTTCGACGGGTTCCGACCACGGTGGGTTGGGGAGACATCACATGAAGTTCGGCGCGATCGCGCTCCTGGGTCTGTCCGCCTGCGCTGGCGACGACACCGACGACAAGACGTCCGATTCGGGCACCACCCCGCCCGGAGAGCAGTGGACGGTGATCGGCAACGCGGACAACCTCCCTGCGGCGGCCCTGCTGTCGATCTGGGGCAAGAGCGACGACATGTTCGTGGTCGGGGCGGACGACGGCGCCGGTCCGGTCGTGCTCCACTGGGACGGCGCCGCGTGGGGGCGGCTCGACACCGGCACCACCGACGACCTGTGGTGGGTGTGGTCCGACGGCGGAGACCAGGTGCTGATCGGGGGCGAGGGCGCCCGGGTCGTCACCTACACCCGGTCGACCGGCGCGTTCTCCGAGACCGTGATCTCCACGTTCCCGCAGTACACGATCTTCGGGATCTGGGGGAGCTCCCCCACCGACGTGTGGGCGGTCGGCGGCGACGTGGGCAACAGCCTGCCCGGCGCGATCTTCCACTTCGACGGCACCGCGTGGACCCAGGCGGCCGAGGCCCCGGCGGATCCGGACGGGAACCGGCGCCAGGCGTTCAAGGTCTGGGGCTCGGCGGCGGACGACGTGTGGGTGATCGGCACCGGGGCGCTGGTGATGCACTGGGACGGCGCCGCGTGGACCGGGCTCGAGCAGCCGCTGTACGGCGAGACCCCGCTCACCACGGTCAGCGGCCGCGCCCCGAACGACGTGTACGCGGTCGGCGGGTTCAACAACGCCGCGGTCGCCCACTGGGACGGCACCGCCTGGACCGACGACTCCCCGCCGCCGCAGGCGATCGCCCCGAACTTCAACGGGGTGTTCGCGAGCGCGCAGTTCGGCGTGGTCGCGTGCGGCGGAAATGGATCCATCTACTGGCGTCAGGACACTGGGTGGGAGGTGGACGCGCGGCCGCCCGCGACCGCGCGCGACTTCCACGCGTGCTGGATCGACGAGGCAGGGGCGGTGTGGGCGGTGGGCGGGGATCTCACCAACCAGACCGAGGGCGTCGTCATCTACGGGGGAGACACGGTCGCCCCTGTATCCCTCTGACCGGGTCCCTCTGACCGGGTCGCTCTGACAGGGTCGCTCTTACACGGACGCTCTGACAGGCTCTTCGTGACGGGCACGCGGTGAACGGCTGACGCTGGCTCTCCCGAGCGGGAAACCTTCCCCCTCCAAATCTTTCGATCGACGGAGCTCAAATGCGCACGATGATCTTCGGGGTCGCCCTCCTGGCGGGCGGCTGCAGCGGCGGCGACGAGGGCACGACCGACAGCGGCACCACCCCGTCCACCTCGACGGACCTGCAGTCGGTGATGCGGGACTGCCCGGAGACCGTCGGCAACATCTGCCCGTGGGCCGGCGCCGGCTACTCCGGGTGGAACGGTGACGACGTCCACCGCCTCGACGTGTGGTTCTCGTACCCGATGTCGGTCGCGTTCCCGCCGGCCGGGGTCTCCGGAAACCCGGTGATCGCCGACTGGAACAACCACAAGCTGCGGGCCGTGCTCCCGAACGCCGAAGACGGGTTCGAGACGATCATGGGCACCGACTTCCTCGGCGACGGCGACGCCGCGCTGCTCGACCGGACCGAGGGCGCGCCCGGCACCGAGGTGGCGCTCAACCACCCGACCCAGCAGCAGTACCTGTCGGACGGCACGCTCCTGTCGGACTCGTGGCACACCCACAAGTTCCGGAGCTGGGACCCGGCGACCGGGATCGTCAAGGTGGTCCTCGGCTCGCGCCCCGGGTTCGCCACCGCCGACCTCGACTCGGATCCGGCGACCCCGCCGACCCCGGTCGAGTTCGACCAGGCTGCCGCGACCGTCCTGCTGAACCAGCCGAAGGAGCTGCTGATCGACCACAACGACGAAGACCTCGTGTACTTCGTCGACATGCGGAACGAGCGGATCCGCGTGTGGGACCGGGCGGCGGGCCTGGTCGACACCGTGGCCGGTGAGACGATCGACGGCACCGACGTGGACACGGTCCCGGGCTCGAAGGGGTACTGCGGCGAGGGCCCGGCGCTCGAGACCTGCTTCAGCTTCCCGAAGAACGCGAACCCCGAGCCGGGCGGCGCGATCGCGCTGTCGGCCGACAGCTCCCTGCTGTACGTGGCCGACTCCGAGGCCCACGTGATCCGGGTGCTCGACCTGCTGACCGGTGAGATCTCGCTCCTGTCCGGGACCCCCGGCACCGCCGGGTTCGCCGACGGCCCGGCCGATCAGGCGCTGTGGAGCTACCCGACCGACTTCGCGATCGATCACGCGGCCAACCTGCTGTACGTGGCCGACACGAACAACCACCGGGTCCGGGTGATCGACCTCGCCACGAAGGAGGTCACCACCGTGGCGGGCACCGGCACGCCGCCGTGCGAGGTCAGCAACCTGCTGAACCCGGCGACCTGCGACGGCCAGCACACCGGCGGCGACGGCGGCCCGGCGGTCGACGCCCAGCTGTACCGTCCGTTCGGCGTGGACATCGACCCGAACGGCGACCTCGTGATCTCGGACACGTACGACCACCGGCTGCGGATCGTGTACCGGTGACCGGTTCCTCCCCCCTTCGTTTTCCGCTCGGCCGCTCGGGGCTGGGTTTCAGGAGCTTCCCCATGATTCGCACCTTGTGGATCGTCGCCCCGGTCGCCCTCGTGGCGTGCAGCGGCGGAGACGACGGTGAGCAGAACCCCGGCGATCCGTGCCTCGAGTCCGGCGCGATCTGTACCTGGCTCGGCGTCCCGGGCGAGGCGCGGGTCGACGGTGAGGGCACCGATCGGCTGAAGACCCACCTGTACCTGCCGGTCGACGTCGAGTTCGCGCCGGACGGGACCGCGTACTACCCCGACTACAACAACCACCGGGTCCGCCGGATCTCGACCGACGGCGTGGTCGACACCGTGACCGGCACCGGGTTCCTCGGCGACGGCCCGAACGTGCTCGGGTCGGCGTCGAACTGCTGGGGCGGGTGCAACGCGCTCGACTCGGCGTGGAACCACCCCACCGGCATCGCGGTCAACCCCGAGAACCCGGACGAGCTGTGGATCGCCGCCTGGCACAACAGCCGGGTGAACGTGGTCGATCTCGCCACCAACACGATGACCTGGTACGCCGGCACCGGCGCCCGGAACTACTCGCCCGGCGTCGACACCGAGATCGACGAGGACACGAGCGGCCTGAACGAGCTGTGGATGGATCTGCCGTCGGCCGTCGGGTTCGGCCCGGACGGCACCGTGTACTACACGGACCAGGCGAACCACATGATCCGCGGGATCCGCCCGGACGGGACCCCGGTCGACGTGTCCGGCACGCCGCGGCACGCCGGGTTCTCGGGCGACGGCGGACCGGCCGCGGACGCCCAGCTCCACGGGTACACCGACCAGAAGGCGGACCCGGGCAGCAAGATGGTGATCGACGGCAGCCTGATGTACATCGCGGACACCGTCAACGGCGTGATCCGGCTGATCGACCTCGACGCGATGACGATCGACACCGTCGCCGGCAAGTACGAGTCGCTCGGCGAGACCGAGTACGTCGACGCGATCACCGGCATCGCGTACACCGCGGACAAGGGCTCGAAGCCCGGGTTCTCGGGCGACGGCGGCGACGCGCTCGAGGCGGTGTTCAACACCCCGCGCGACGTGGCGGTCGGGATCGACGGCGAGGTGTACATCGCCGACACCAAGAACAATTGCATCCGCGTGCTGAACACCGACGGCACGGTCGACACCTTCGCCGGCCAGTGCGGCACCGAAGGCGCGTGGGGCGGCGACGAGGGCCCGGCGGTCGACGCCCAGTTCTCGGACCCGTTCGGCGTCGCGGTCGACCCCGAGGGCAACGTGTACGTGTCCGACACCGAGAACCAGGTCATCCGGCGGATCCAGCACTGATGCCGGTCCCGCGCCGGTCGTTCGTCGCCGGCGCGGTGGTC
>JBEBJW010000656.1:0-4846 GCA_040079715.1 Myxococcota bacterium
GAGGGGGAGGATCGGCGGCCACCTCCCGCACGGGGAGCCTCTCCGATCTTCGGGTGTGCACGCGCCGGCGCCCCTCTCCCCGACGAGGGAGAGGGGAGGACCTGGCGAATCGACGGATCGGCTGGGAACGCGAAGCCGATCCCGGTGCGCTACTGCGGCATCCCGTCGGCGCCGCAGGTCACGGAGATCCCGGCCCGGTCGGCCAGCACCGCGAGGTTGTTGCAGTCCGCGTCGACGTCGAACGCCAGCGCCGGGATCGGCCCGCTCGGGCGCGGCTCGGTCGTGAGCATGAACTCGGGGGTCACGGTCCACACCCCACACAGCAGGCCCATCGTCCGCCCGATCAGCACGTCGTCGACCTCGGACACCTGCGCGTCCATCGGGACGGCCATCAGGTCCGCGACCAGCGCCTTCTCCTCGTCGTCCTCGAACACGCCGCGCGCGAGCAGGCGGTCCTTCATCGACAAGGTGAGCTCCTCGACCGTGGCACCGGAGGTGACCGCGTCGTCGTACAGCCGACGGAGGAACCCGGTCGCGGTCGAGCCCGACGGCGGCTTGCACGCGTAGAACTGACCCTCCCACGCGAGGGTGCCCTGGAAGTCGACCCCGTTGAACCCGGGGCTCGCGTCGGAGTGGAACACCCCGAGCGACCGCTGGAGCGACTCCTCGTCGTTCTCGAACCCGAACGCGCTGCCGAACCCGAAGTACTCCTTCGGGTCCCCGTACTCGAGCGACCGGTACAGGCTCCGGAGCAGGACCCGCGCCGTCAGCCGGTGGACGAGCTCGCCAGGGCCGTTGTTGGCCTCGGGTCCCTCGTTGACCACGGTGTACGGATCGATCACCGGCGTCATCCCGTACGGATCCGCGCCGCAGGTCTCCGGCAGCCCGGCGTTGAAGTACTGGTCGGCGGTGAGGTCGACCAGCAGCTCGGTCAGCGACCACTGGTTCGCCAGGAACCGGTCGGTCAACGCGGCCAGCCGCTGGTTCTGGTACGGGTTGCGCGACATGCCGTACGGCAGCAGCAGCCGGTTGCCGAACGCCATCTTCCAGGTCTGATCCACGAGGTGCTGCGCGGTCAGGTACGCGAACGCCTGCGCGGGGTCGACCGCCCCGTCCGAGCCGATCGCCAGCGGGCCGACCTCGAGCGACTGCACACCGTTCGAGAACAGCCGCTCGATGTCCCACAGCGAGCCGTCCGCGCCGTGCTCGAGCCCGAAGAACGACGTGTCGTGGTCGAGGAAGTCGTAGTCCGGCGGCCGCCGGTCGAACGACCCGCAGCTCTGGTCCATCCCCCACGGGTGCTTGTTGTAGTTGCCGTAGCCGCTGCCGTAGTACAGGTCCTGCACCACGCCGTTGCTGCGGTTGATCGCGTAGAAGTCGTCGGGATCGAGCGGACCCGTCGCCGAACCGAACAGCGCCCGCTCGAAGTTCGCGCCGATGCTCCACGCGCGATCGAGGGTCGGATCCGGGTCGTCGGTCACCGAGAACTCGGTGTTGTGGCAGGTCATGCACTGCAGATCGCGGTCGACGTACACCTCGAGGAGCTGATCCCCCTGGTAGATCCGCGTCTGGTTCTCGATCTCCTCGGGGGTGAACATCGCGCAGTTCGTGGTGTAGTTCGTCTTCGCGAACAGGTTCGCCTGGTACACCGTCGACAGGTGATCGGTCGCCAGGGCGTCGTACATCACGTCGGCCATGTTGAAGTTCGGGCCGAACTCGTCCGCGTCCGGCGCGTTGGACCGGAGGAAGTCGGTGAGCGACCCGTCGTGCTGGCCCATCCGCGGGTTCTGGAAGCACCCGCCGTCCTCGCCGAGCCCGGACCGGGACGCGTACACGAGGTCGGACAGCACGAGCTTCCACCAGCTCTGGTACTCGGGCGACTTCGCGAGGGCCCGGACCACCGCGTCGCGGCCCTGGTCGGCGGCGAGCTTCGACCACATCTGGACCTCGGCGGCCCCGTGCGGCTTGCGGCCGAGCACCAGCGGGAACACGCGCTGGACCCACACGTCGTGCCCGGCGTCGCACACGTCCGGCGCGTCGGGTCCGAGCGGGACGCCGTCCACGTCGAGCGGGGCGACGCCGTCGGTCACGTCCGGGTCGACCCCGTCGGTGCCACCAGGGCCGTTCGGGTGGCAGGCGAGGAACGAGAGCGCCACGGTCACCGGGATCACGAGGACCTCCCGAGCGCGACCGTGTTCAGCCAGGCGAGCGCGTCGGCCTCGGTCGCGACGTTGCGGATGTCGCCCACCGCGAACGACTGGGCGCTGAACGGGTAGATGCCGAGCGCAGCCAGGGCGGCCGCGCGGTATTCGGACGGGGTCAGGTAGTCGACCGAGTACCCGTCGGGGCCGATCGCGCCGTACACCCCGGAGGTCGCCGGGCCGCCGATCATCAGCGCGACGAACCCGAACGGGAAGTGGTTGCCGCCGCCGCCGGCGACGTCTCCGCCCTGCGGGATCGCGGTCCGTCCGAACTCGGCGTTGATCAGCACCATCGTGTCGTCGAGGTCGAGCTTGGTCGGGTCGTTCTCGCCGGGCTCGTTGATCCGGGCGGCGAGCGCCCGCAGCGAGTGGCGGAGGTTCTTGGTGATGGTGTCGATCTGGCTCGAGTGGGTGTCGTACGGGAGATCGCCGTAGAACACGTTCCCGCCGTCGACCACGTTGACGTACTTCGCCGGCGTGGTCGGGTGGGTCAACAGCGAGATGCCCGCGTCGATCGTCATCTTGGACACGTCGCTCGCGTTGGACAGCCCGCAGGTGTTGGACGAACCGACGGTGAACAGCTCCGGGGTCAGGATGTCCTGGAGGTTCGGCGCGTTGATCAGCGACGCGATCGAGAACTGGTGGTCTTCGATCGCCCGCGACCGCAGCGCGGTGCCCTGGGCGTCGGCGTACCGGGTCGTCGAGCGCTTCGCGTAGTAGTCGAGCAGCGGGTCGACCCGGGTGATGTCGTCGCCGAGGTACCGCCGGCCGATCAGCTCGCCGATGTCGGTGTTCGCCGAGGTGAACAGGTGGAGCGGCCGGGACGAGCCCGGGTGGGCGCCGACCGCCGACGCCGCCGCGATGTTGTAGATCGGGGACGCGCCCTCGGGCGAGAACACGTAGCTGTACGGGACGACCCGCCCGCTCGTGTCGCGCTCGTTCCAGTAGCGCTGGACGTGGGTCCCGAGCCCGGCCATCCGCGGGCTGCCGAGCCGCTGGCCCGTCATCATGTACGGGATCGCGATCTCGTGCGGCTGGAAGTCGTGCCGGAGCACCACCACCCGGCACCGGGACAGGATGTCCGGCCGATCGAGCAGCGGTCGGATCACCGGCGTGAAGTTGACCGTCATCCCGAGCGAGTCGGTGCCGAACGGCGTCAACCACGTGGACGGGTCTTCTCCGCAGTCGTTGCCCCACACGCTGCGCTTGTCGTCGTCGAACGCGTGGAACTGGGTGTTGCGGAGCGCGGGATCGGCGTCGTTGGAGCGCCCGTACTCGTCCACCGCGTAGAACGTGTGGAAGCTCGCGAGCCCGCCGTACAGGTACAGCTCGAGGCACCGTTCGGCCCGCACACCGGCGCCGAACAGCAGGTCTTTCGGAGTCGTGGGAGGGGCCTCTCCCCAGGCGCCCCACGCGCGGTTCGGGAGGAGCGCAGCGCCGGCCGCGGCCGCGCCGCCGATCAGAAAGTCACGACGTTTCATGGACCACCCCTGGTCGACTGGCAATGCCGCCAGACCCGGACGGTCGTCTGTGAAACTTCCGCAACGGCGGGGTACACCGAGGGCATGCTGTGGTTGCTCGCGTGTGTCGATCCGTACCCGCCGCGCCCCGGCGGCGATTCCGCGGCCGGGTCGGACAGCGACACCGACACCGACACCGACACCGACACCGACGCGGACGCCGACACCGACACCGACACCGACACCCGGACTGGCGGGACTGGTGACACCGCCCCCGTCACCACCACGACCGAAGATCCGCTCGCGGCCCTGTCGGACGAGTTCGACGTCGACGGCGGCGAATGGGCGTGGCTCCACGACGCCGAGACGCTGCCGAACCGGGTGAGCGCGTGGGACGTCGGGGCGACCGACCCGGGCTGGCTGCGGATCGTGCCGACGGCGTCGGCGTGGTTCGACCAGTACCGCGGCCTGTTCCGGTTCGTGGCGCTGTCCGGCGACTTCGCGCTCACCACCCGGGTGTCGGCCGCGGACCTCGCGCGCGCCGGCGCCCCCGACACCACGTTCGCGATCGCCGGCGCGATGGTCCGGGCCCCCGGCGACGGGCTCGAGGACTGGATGGTCGTCGCGGTCGGGACCGGCCAGGAGCCCGGGGTGTGGACCACCGAGATCAAGAACACCGAGGACGGCGCGTCGCTCCGGAACGAGCTGCCCGCGTCGGACGGCGACACCACCCTCCGGATCGCGCGGGTCGGCGGGCTCGTGGTCGCGCTGCTCGACGACGGCATCGGGTGGTCGGTCCGCGGCCGCGAGCTCCGCGACGACCTGCCGCGCATGGTCCAGGTCGGCCTCGCGGTGGCGGCGGACTTCGAGACCTGCGGCCTGCTCGGCACCGCGGGGTACGACGCGGGGGTGATCCCCGGCGCGGCGGACCTCGACGTCCGGTTCGACTACGCCCGGTTCCGGACCCCGGTGGTGCCGGAGGCGCTGTCCGGGCGCGACCCGAACAGCCTGTCGGACCCGGAGCTGCTGAGCTTCCTCGGCGACGCGCTGGACTGATCCGGCCCGAACGCGGCAGCTGGGGATCCGCGCGTCGTCCGGTGACGCGCAGCGCCAGGTGGCGTCCCGTCGGCCGCGAACCGGGCGCGCGATCGAGCGGCGGGGGCAGGGTGCAGCCGACGCGGCATC
>JBEBJW010000657.1:0-4835 GCA_040079715.1 Myxococcota bacterium
GTTCGGGGTCGGGCGTGCCGGGGGCGGCGGGTGGCGCGTTGGTCAGCGGGATGCAGGCGGTGAGCGTGGCGACGAGGGCGGTCATCGGTCCTCCGTCCGCGGGGTCCGCGGGCTGGTTCGGACGAACGCGGCGGGGTGGAGCCCGATTACACCCGGCGAGACGCTGGAGCGGCATCCATTCACCGGCACGCCGCGGCGACTCCCGCCCGGGACCCGGAATTCGATCGGACGGGGACCGGGTGGCGGCCCACGCGATCGAAGGGCTCGAAGGTGTTAGCCTGCGCGCTCATGCTGCTGTTCGCGTTCTTCGCCTGCCCCCGCTCCACCGACCCGGTGACCCCGATCGTGCCCGACATCGCGCCGACCGCCGTGGACGAGATCCCTCGCGGGAGCGGCGACTACGCCGAGGTCCTCGCGCTGGCCACCCGCTACCAGCGGGGCGAGAGCACGTTCGAGCAGCTCCGGGACGCGTTGCTGGGCCGGCACCTCCCGCCACACCCGCTGGGCGACGCGTACCTGATGACGCCGGTGCCCGCCCCGCCGCCCGGCACCGCCTGGGATCCGCGCCAGATGCCCACCGACTGGACCGGGACCTGGGGCGAGGTGGCGATGGCGTACTGGCTCGGCCGCCTGACCCAGGACGAGTACGACCGGCTCCACGCTGCGGCCCATCCGGACTGTCCCCCGTGACCGGGGTCGGCTGAGGGGCGCCTGTTCTAGCTGACGCCGAGCCGCGCCCGCAGCGCTCGATCCGCCGGGACCGACCACGCCTTGCCGAACGCCACGCCCACCGCCGCGCTCCCCGCCAGCGCCGCCGGGTACGCCCAGGCGCCCTCGGGCTTGCCCCACCCGATCGCCGCGTACAGGTCGACGATCGCGAACACCACGAACATGTGCGTCAGGTACACCTCGTACGACCACCGCCCCAGCCACCGGAGCGGCGCCGTCCACGCCGCCGGCCGCGGTCCGGCCATCCCCGATCCGCCGACGCAGATCAGCGCCGCGCCGACCATGTTGACCAGGTACGCAGGCGCGCCGAGGACCGGGTACACGAGGTCGCCCCACCCGAGGATCGACGCGACCAGGACCGCGCCCACGCCGACCATCGCCCGGTCCCGCCGCGGATTGGCCGCCAGCGCCCGCGCGACGACCGCCGCCGCCACCCCGCACGCGATCGCCGACATCCCCGGCAGGTAGGCCTTCTCGCGCCAGATCTCGCCCTCCGCCCAGTGGACCGTCACCGGGAGCGTCGCCGCGAACAGCGCCATCGACACGCCGAGCGCCCACTCCCGCCGGACCGCCCACAGGACCACCGGGAACGCGGCGTAGAACACCTCCTCGATCGACAGCGACCACAGCACGTCCCACCCGCCCGGGAGGTAGCCGGTCCGGCCCTCGTACCAGTTCAGCCAGAACGTCGACGCCGACACGATCGCGCCCGCGAGCGACTGGTTCGGCCCGTCGATCACGTAGTGGGGTACGCCGAGGAGGTGGAGCGTCGACAGGACCACGATCAGGAGCGCCAGCGGCGGCGCGATCCGCGCGAACCGGCGCTTCCAGAACGGCACCGGGCGCACCTGGGCGGGCGCGCCGTCCCGATCGAGCGTGCGGGACGCGATCAGGAACCCCGAGATCACGAAGAACAGCTGGACCGCCTCGCCGCCGTTCCAGTTCAGCGCGAGGAGGAGCCGCTCCGGGAGCCAGTCGGCGGCGTGGGACTTCGTCAGGGGGAGGCGGATGGCGACGTGGTGCATCACCACGAGCGCGACGGAGACGCCGCGGAGGGCGTCGATGGCAGGGACGTGTCGGGGCACGGCCGAGCCTATCCAGCCGCGGGCGGCAGACCATCCGGTCCGGCGGACCTCGCAGGGCGGGTTGCAACCGTTGCAGTCGGGGGACCGCGGTCCGGTCGATACCCTGGGCCCGGGATGCCGAGATGCGGTGGATCCTCGGGTGGGCGGTGGCGGGTTGCGCAGCGATCCCGGGACGACGTTGGACCCGACGACGTCGCCGCTGGAGGAGGACCCGCCGCACACGACGACTCCGCCGTCGTCGTCCGCGGATCCGGGCCCCGACCTCCACCAATCCATGGTCGAGCTCGGGAAGATGCTGTACTTCGACCCTCGGTTGTCGACCGACGGGCGCACCACGGGGCTGCCTCGTCACTCCGCCGGGAAGAAGTCGTCGAGCGGGCGGGCGCCGATCGCCCGGCCGAGCCGCGGGACGCCGAGGCCGTCCTCGAACGTCGCGAGCATCGAGTCGTGGTCGTACCGGACCGCGCTCGCGTACCCGCCCTGCTTCGCGAGCGGCGACAGCAGGATCATCGGGATCGGCTCCTCCGGGTGGCCGATCCCGGAGTTGTCGTCCTCGTCCCACACGATCACCAGCAGGCCGCGGTCGGTGTACGCGGGCGACGCGAGGATCGCCGGGATCTCCTGCGCGAGCCACGCGTCCCCGTTGGCGAGGTTCTGGTGGCCGGCCGGGATCGGGTCGTGCATGTCGTGGACCAGGTTCGGCGCGACGAACAGGAACCGCCGCTGCCCGGACGCGAGATCGGCGGCGAACGCGGGCAGGTAGTCGACCACCCGATCGGCGCAGGTCGGGGCGTCGTCGGTCAGCCGCGGGAAGTACAGGAACGGCACGTGCTTCGGCGCGTAGTCGCCGTGCTCGGTCACGTCGCACGGCCTGCCCATGTCCTCGCCGTACGCCCGCCAGCTCACCCCGGCGGCGTCGAGCTGCTCGCCGAGGTGGGCGTGGTCTTGCGGGCAGCCGCACGAGCTCGCCAGCAGGTTGCAGCTCAGGCCGTCGCACGCGTCGCCGGTCGGCTCGCAGTCGCAGTCGAGCGGCCCGTTGTCGACCACGGCGCCGGACACGAGCTCGAGGTAGTTCGGCAGGCTCGGGTGCTCGGTCCCGTGGTAGTCCGCCGCGTACGCCGCGGACCCGACCAGCGACGTGAGGTACGGCGTGTTGCCGCCGGAGATCAAGGTCTCGAGGCTGGTGTTCTCCATCGTCACCACGATCACGTGCTCGAACCGGGGGATCCCGGTCGCGGCGTCGCGGCACACCGGGATCCCGTTCGCCGAGCCGCAGGTGGACCCGTCGGGGCACGGCCCGCAGTCGGTGGAGGCGCTGGTGTCGGTGTCGGTGTCGGTGTCGGCGTCGGTGTCGGCGTCGGCGTCGGCGTCACTGTCGGCGTCGGCGTCGGCGTCGCTGGCCGCGTCGGCGTCGCTGGCCGCGTCGGCGGCGTCGGTCGGGTCGGCCCTCCCGCATGCGGCGAGCAGGAGGAGCGGCAACAGCGTGGCGGCGTTCATCGGAGGACCCTCTCGGTCGGGGTGGCGTGGCGGAAGGGGCGGAGTCTAGCGCCGCGCCCGCCGACCCGCGACCGCGGCGTTCAACCGCCGGTCCTGCACCGCTTGATCGTCGCCGGGTGGTAGCCGGACGCGCCCCACACCTCCATCCGGTGCTCGAACGCGGTGTCGGACTCCTTGTGGAACACCATCCGCTCCGGGTGCCGGTCGCGCTTGCCGTCCGCGGGGTCGACGGTGAACACCAGCGTGTCGCCGATCCACCCCGGCGACGACGCGGTCCCGTACCCGCCGGCGCCCCACACGAACACGTGGCGGTACCGGTTCGCGGCCGCGTCCCACCCCTTCAGCTCGCTCGACACCACCGCGCCGTCCGCCACGACCTCGACCGACAGCCAGGTCCCATCGACCACCGGCCGGACCCGGACCTCGACCTGGCCGCTGGCGGTCTCAACGCCGGCCCCGTCCAGGTCGCGCCAGTCGCACTGCCAGTCCCCGACGTAGAACGCGAGCGGGTCCATCTTCGCGTCCGCCGCCCACGCCGCGCTCCACCCGAGCAGCCCACCGATCATCGTCGACCTCCCGCCCCCGGACGGCGGGGACCCGCATCGTCGTCCGGATCCTCGCCGGTCGGGACCGATCGTGACCGACGGCAGCATGGCGGGGTCGAAAAAGATGATCGACCCACTGTCGATCCACGGACCCGTCCGTCGACGTCCGGGTACACGACCCAACCGAGGGAGGGACCGATGCGGTTCATGGTGATGGTGAAGGCGAACGCGGACACGGAGGCCGGCGTGATGCCGACCGAGGCCGAGCTGACCGCGATGACCCGGTTCAACGAGGAGCTGGTCAAGGCCGGGGTGCTGCTGGCCGGCGACGGGCTCCACCCGTCGTCGAAGGGGGCGAAGGTCCGGTTCTCCGGCGACCGGCGGACGGTGATCGACGGCCCGTTCACCGAGACGAAGGAGCTGATCGCCGGGTTCTGGATCCTCCAGTGCCGGTCGAAGGCCGAGGTGATCGAGTGGATCAAGCGGTGCCCGAACCCGACGGGGGCGGAGTCGGAGATCGAGATCCGGCAGCTGTTCGACCCCGAGGACTTCGGCGAGGCGTTCACCCCGGAGCTCCAGGCGGACCATGCCCGGATGCGCGACACGGTGGCGAAGCGCGAGAGCTGAGGTAGGAGCGGCCGGAGCAGTCCGCGGATGTGCCGGTGGACCGCGAGGCACCCGCCGTCCGGGGTGACGGTCTCGTCGAGCACGTCGGGGAACAGCGTCGCGACCGCCGCGCTGTCCGCCAACACCCCGCGCACCCGGCCCTCGGTCGCCGGGCCACCACCGTGCCGTCCTCGACCGTCGGGACCGGATCCGCCGCACGCGCCATCATCGCGACTGCATCCCGCTGTCCACCGGCCCGCCGATCTCGACCCCGTGCGTCGTGAATGTGGCGACGAGCGTGGTCAACCGAGCGGATCCGCCATCCGAGCGCTCAGGGTGGGGCCCCCACGAAGCGCTCAGGGTGGGGCCCCCC
>JBEBJW010000658.1:0-4817 GCA_040079715.1 Myxococcota bacterium
CCCCTCGACCCACGACGCGAAGCCCGCACCGTCGGACTCGATCGAGGTCGAGCCGTTGTACAGCGTCTCCCACCTCGACACCCAGGTCAGAACCTTCACCGGCGCACCCGTCTTCCGGTCCACGGCCTCACCCACCTGGTACGACCGCAGGTAGTTCCTGCCGTCGATGTCGCGCGGCAGGACGATGTGGCCCTGCGCTTCGACGCTCGCGATGGCGAGGGACGGGTTGGCCTTGCCGGACCCGGACCGCTCGACACCGTTGGCGCCGGGGGCGTTGCTGAGCTTGTACAGATGCGGGATGACGTGCCCCTCGACCACGGCCCATCGGTCGGGGACGCAGACGAACCACCACGGAGCGCAAGCCGGGATCCGAGGGTACGGATCACGATCGCGATGCTGCCCACCGATGTCGTCGGGCAGATCTTCCGAGTAGGCGGCCTGTCCGCCACGATCGACGGGTCGGGGTGCCGGCGCGGGCGCCGGGGGCGCCGGCGGCTGCTTGTTGAGCTTCGCCATATTGGTGGTTCTCCCTGGGTGGCGGGCGGTTGACCCGCACAGTCGTCGTGCTGATCTGCTGATCAGAGATCGGAGATCAGCGACACACCGGCCTCGATGCCCTTGCTGGCCCCGAGGTACCCGTGAGACACGAACGCGGTCTCGGCGCCGAACGCGTCGCGCGCTCGCTCCAGGAGCACCACGCCGCCCACGCCTGCCTCGGGGTTGCTCCCGATGAGCACCTGGTTGGTGGGGTCCTCGACACCGCGCATGAACAGGCCCTGCACGACCATCACCCCGCCGCGGGAGAAGATCGCGCCGACCCGGTTGTTGGCCCCGCCGTCGGCCTTGACGCGGTTGTTCCGGTACCACGAGACGCCCAGCCACTCGCCGACGAACCCGTTACCCTGCAGCGTCTGCATCGCGGCGAGCGCGGCGCTGTAGTTCTGGGTGCCGCCGCCGCCCGAACCGATGCTCGTCCCGCCGTCCACGATGAGGTCGGACCACTGCTGGCCATGGATGACGCCCATCACCGGGCCGCTCATGTTGGCCGCGGCTCCGGCTCCGACGAGCGCCATCACGCTCGCCACGTCGAGATCGTTGCCGGAGCCGGGCCCACCGGTCGCGGAGAAGCCATCGATCACGTCGCAGATCAGGTCGGTCGCCTTGGCGTTGAGGGACGCGATCGCGTCCGCGGCGAGCAGCTGCGGGTCGATCCGACCGTCCGGCAGGGTCATCCGCGCGAGGTCGGTCGTGCTGTACGCCTTGGTCTGGCGGACGGCCGTGACCTGGGTGGAGCCGTCGGAGATCGCGGTCAGTCCGATCGTCGAGCCGTCCGCCAGCGAAGACGGCAGATCGTACCCGAGCATGCCGAGGTGCGAGACCTTGCGGGTGGCCGACCCAGCCGCGTCCACCGGATCGCACATGTAGATCGCGGGGTGCGACGGGATGTTGTTCCGCTCGGCGAGCAGGAGCACGAAGTTGCCGTCGAGCGCCTCTGCCGCGAGCAGATCGGACAGCGAGGAGTAGGTGCCGGTGTTGAACGCCATGAACGCGTCTCCCGAGCGCAATGCGCTGTGGTGAGTTTCGCGTCCAGTGACGGGCGACGACCCCGAGGCGACCGTTACGCCCGTCGACGGCGATGCGACCGTGGGCAGCGTGCCCTGGGCGTCGACCCCGATGTGAGCAGTGTATACACTGCGGCGCCGTCGCGCTACTTCGTCTCTCGCACCAGCGGACGGAGACCCTCGCGTGCCGTGAGGGCGTCGAAGTCGGTGCGATCGCCCGTCCGGAGCTTCGCCCGCGCGGCGTCCCACTCGGCCTTCGTCGGCTTGTTCGTGGTGACGCTCGTGTTGGCCGCGATCACCACACCACCGTTCGGGTTCGGGCGGGCCGCGGTCGTCTTTGCAGCCACCGTCGTCGCTGCGGCGGCGGCCGTCTCGCCGGTCGCTGCGGCCTCGGTCACGAGGTACGGCTGCAGCGGCTTCGGGGCCTTGGTCGGGTCCTTGCGGAGCTCGCCGAGCCACGCTCCGATCGCGGGCCGATCCTTCTCGGGCAGCCGCCCGTGGAACAGCCTGGCCACCTCGACCCCGTCGGCGTCGGTGATCCCGGCGCCCATCGCCGCCTTCTCGATCTCCCACGCGGCCTTCTCGCTCTCGTGCTGCTTGCGCAGCGTCTCGATCTGCGAGTTGAGGTTCTGGGCGGTCTGGGCCTTCGGCCGCAGGCCGGTGAGCTCGTTTTCCAGCGTCGAGATCCGCTCGTTGGCCTTGCGGAGCTTGCGCCGCTCTTCTTTGATCCGAGCTTCCCACGCCGCCGGTGCGGTGGTCGTGGTGAGGATCTCGTCGTCCTCGGTGTCGTCGTGCTGCTCGTCACCCATGTGTCATCTCCCTGCGGTGGTCCCTGGGCCTACTTCCGGTCGTCGTTGAGCCGCGACCGGATCACCCGATCGAGGTCCGCCATCAGCTCGGCGTTCCCGATCTGCAGCTGTCCGAACAGCATGGTGGTGAGGCGCGGATCGGCCACCAGGAGCAGCTGCTCCCCGATCTTGCGCGCCGTGGCGTGGTCGATCAGCAGCCGCATGGTCACTGCCGACGCGCCGAAGCCCCCGTCGGTGACGAGATGCACGCACGGGAAGCTCGACTCGGGGTCCGTGCCACGGCCGATCTCGGGATCGCCCAGCACGTGGTAGGTCGGAATCGAAGCCATGGATCACCCTCCCTGAATCTGTGCCGGCGCGAAGCCCTCGCCCGCGGACCCGAGCAGCTTCTCGGCGAGAACCTCGTCGCCGAGAACTGCAGCGACCATCGCGACGCCGGCGTCCCGCGGGATGGTCTGGGCAGACACCGCCGACACGACCTGCATCACCATGGACATTCGATCGGGCGTACCGGTCGCCTGCGTCGTCGCCCGGGTGGCTTCGTCGAGCGACACGCCCCGGAGCTCGGCGTACGCCTCCGCCTTCGTCATCAGCCCGCGGTCGAGCAGGGCGATCACGTGCTCGCGCTTCGCCTTGCGCTCGTCGGCCGACTCCGGGATCCCCGGGTACCGGATCTGCCACCCGGTCTCGGGCAGGTCGAGCGCCTCGCCCTGGGCCTCGTTCCAGCGATTGAGTCCCGCCGCGCACAGCGTGAGCAACTGGCGGTCGCCGTCGGCCATCATCGGCTCGTACCGCCGGGCGGCCTCCCGCTGCCCGTTCAGGGACAGCGACAGGGCATAGGCGCTGCGAGGGTCCCCGCTGGTCCGCGCGAAGTCGGCGGGGTTGAGCCCGGCGGCGATCGGCAGGCGCGACTCGTACGACATGATCGAGGTGGCGAGCTTGTCCGGGTCGCACCCGGCGGCCCACTGGCCGACCTGCGACGGCGTGCTGCTCCCGGGCTCGCCGGTGGGGACCAGCATCACCACGACCGACGGGTCGACCTCGACCTCGGACGACGCGACGCCCGCAGAGCCAGACTGCGAGGCGCCGGCCACCGTGACGCCCATCGCCCAGCGCTGCGGCCACGACGCGTCCCGCACGCAGTGGAGCCAGAACGACCACAACACGCTGATCTCGTACGTGCCCTCGACGACCTCGATCCCGTCGAACGCGTCGAACAGCCGGCCGGTCGCGGCTGCGTGGTACGTCGCGTACGGCATCAGCGGCGTGCCGTCGGACAGCCTGTACTGGTACGCGTCGCCCGAGGCCGGCGCGCCGAGCACCGCCGACACATCCTCGCCGTCGAGGGTCTCGACGCGGTACAGCCTGGCCGACGGATCGAAGTAGTCGCGCGTCCACTGCGACACGCCGTCGATCACGCGGCGCCGGGTCTCGTGCAGCCGACCCGGTCGGTCGGGCCGGTCCGCGCTGCCCTCTCCCTCGATCATCGACGGCGAGACGGGACGGATCAGCAGGTCGCCCGTGGTCGACGTGTCGACCCGGATGAGCATCTCCCGCAGGCCGATGGTCTGCCGCTGCACCCGCGGCATCAGCGCCCACCCACCAGCCTGAACGATCGCCGCGTTCAGGTAGGCGGCCGCGGTTCCGTCGCGGTCGTCTGGGTGGGAGATCACCGGAGTCCGGTCGTACAGGGTGGCCGACTGCGACCAGATCGCACGGGCGGGGTTGGCGCTGAGGTCCGGGTACCCGAGAGCGCGAGCTCGCCGAGCACCGAGTCGAGCGCGGATGCGGGCGACCGCGTCCTGCTCCCAGCCGCCGTCGAGCAGCCTCTCGCGGGCGCGAGTGTGCGCGACGCGAGCGCTGTCAGATCCGCTCCCGCCGGGCGGAGCGGGATCCAGAGCTCCGGTGGTCTTCTTCTTCGCCAAAGAGTCTCCCGACATCGTCCTAGCGCGAGCAGTCTGTGTGAGCAACGATTACATGCATCAAACAGAATCGGACGGAATCAGGCATGGTCGACGAGCGAATCATCGCGGATATCGCCGATGAATACCTGGCCGGCGCTTCGCAGCGCGAACTGGCTGCGAAGTACCGCATCTCGCAGTCGTCGATCAGCAAAGAGCTGAAAGCCCGTGGCGTCGTCAGGGAGGTCCGCTCGACGACGGATCACGGCGCCCGTGCGGCACCGCCCCCTCGGACGGCGGTGCAGCGCGGGGACAGGCCCGTCGCATCCACGGACAGCTCCGAGTTCGATCCGATCGCTGACTTGGAACGTCGAGTCGCGCAGATGGACCAGATCGCTCTAAAGGCGATCCATGACGAGAGCTGGGGCCCGGCACAGGCCGCTGGAAAGATCAAGGGCAATGGCGCACCTGAGATGGTCCGAGGTGGGCCTCGGCGCGACATCGGTGCGCTGTCGCCCCCTTGGACGAGCCCGCGGTCGAGGACG
>JBEBJW010000659.1:0-4811 GCA_040079715.1 Myxococcota bacterium
CCGCCGACCGCGTACGGGAGCTGCATCAGCGCGCGACCCGCCCCGATCCGGGTCAGGCGTCCGCCGGTCAGCGGCAGGAGCGCCCGCAGGCCCCACCGCGCGAGCCCGAGGTACGCGGCGCCCCCGACCAGCGCGAGCGGGATCCGCGCGTACGGCACGCCCTCGACCACCCGCGCCCAGTCCGCCACCCCGAGCAGCCCGCTGAACAGCAGGTACCCGCTGGCCTGCAGGCCGTTCACCATCACCCACAGCCACGCCGCGTACCGACGGACCGGGGCGACGGCGAGGCGGAGCACCCCGAGGCCGATCGCCACCCCGAGCAGGTTCGCGACCGAGCCCCCGGCCGACTCGATCCGGTGCCCGGCGGGGCTGAGCCCGTCGCAGTCGAACCACAGCGCCGACATCGCGACCGGCCGCCCGCCCGCGACGAGGCACGCCGAGCCGTGACCGATCCCCTCGTGCAGCACGTTCGCGCCGCAGTAGACCACCACCGCGATCGCGGCGATCGTGGTGGCGTCGATCACCCGGCGGTCGGACATCGGATCCCGTAACCACGACCGGCGCTCGGCTCCCGTCACGCACCGGCAACGGGCGGGCCGCGGCCGGTTCGGGCCGTCGTCGCGGCCGACTTCACGACGGGTCGTCGTAGCAGCGCACATCTTCGACGCAGAACCGGATGAGGGCGACCTCGTAGCAAGCGATGTGCGTCTGGCAGAACACCTCCGCCCTCCGATCGTCGGAGGCGGGGCTGTCGGCCACGAAGACCAGGTTCAGCTCCGACCGGTCCAGGACCTCCACCTCGACCGACGACGCGTCCAGGCCGAGCCCGTCCGCCCAGGCCTCCTCCAGCATCCTGTCGAGCAGGATCGACTCGTGTTCGGTGTACACGACCAGCTCCGACACCCGGACCTCGGGGTCGGTCAGCGGGATCCGGTACACTGCGCCCGGAACGGTGAGGTCCAGGTCCAGCGGCGTCGCCGGACCCACGGTGACCGTCTGGGCCGTCGCGATCGCGGCCGTCATCGTCAGGAACATCGGTCCTCCACGGGTGGTTGCCCGTGAACCATGCCGCCGCAGCGATACCGAACGGGTCTCACGTTGTTCCGCGGTGTGACGCGCCTCGGGTGCGCGATATCCACCGGGCGATGACGACCGTCCGCGAGTACTACGAGGTCAACACCCGCCACTTCCTCCGCACCGGGTCGGCGCGGGTGATCCACCGCGCGCTGTGGGGCCCCGGCGTGACCGACCTCGACGGGGCGGTCCACTGGGCCCACGACCGCCTGCGCGGGTTCGCGGTCGATCGGTTCGGGGAGCGGCCCATCGCGGGCCTCGATCTGGGGTGCGGCGTCGGCACGAGCTGCCTGTGGCTCGCCGCCCACCTGCCCGGCTCGTTCGTCGGCGTGTCGATCAGCGAGACCCAGACCGCCCTCGCCGCCGGGTTCGCCCAGGAGGCCGGCCTCGGCGACCGGTGCCGGTTCCGGACCGCCGACTTCTGCGCCCTTCCGGCAGATCTCGGCCCGGTCGACCTCGGGTGGGCGATCGAGGCGTACGTCCACGCGCCGGACCCCGCCGCGTTCTTCCGCGAGGCCGCCCGGGTGATCGCCCCCGGCGGCGCGCTGGTGCTGATCGACGACTTCCTCGCTCCGGGCGCCGACCCCACGCACCCGGTGGTCCAGCGGTTCCGGGACGGGTGGCACACCGCCGCGCTGTCGACCGTCGCCGACGCCGCGTCCCACGCGGTCGCCGCCGGGTTCACCGTCGAGGCGGACGAGGACTGGACCCCGTTCGTCCACCTCGGTCGCCCGCGCGACCACCTGATCCGGTGGCTCCAGCCGGTGTTCCGCCTCGGGGCCGGCCGCAGCCCGTGGTTCCAGAGCCTGGTCGGCGGCGACGCGCTCCAGGTGGGCCTGCGCGACGGGCTGCTCCACCACCGGTGGGTGGTGTTCGGCCGGCGCTGATCGTCCGGGTCTCGCCCCCATTCCCGCGGTGGTGCCGGGCCGAGCGTCCGGATCGGGGGATCCGCCCGTCCTCCGGCGACGACGATCCCGGGTGGCGTCCCGAGCACCGTCGTCGGGACACCGGGGATCGAACGAACCAGCCTACGGCGTGCCGAGGAACATCCAGCCAACGGCGTCCTGGCCGGCGGTCCCGATGCGATCCCGGGCGGTGACCACCACCAGCACCCGGTCGCTGTCGACGTGGAGCCCGACCGCGTACGGCACGGCGTCGGGGACCGTGTCCGCCGCGAACGACAGCGCGAGCTCGTCCATCACCGGGAACTGGCCGTAGGTCAGCTTGACCTCGGGGCCGTCGCCGTCGTCGACGATCGCGGCCGCGAACAGGACCGACCCGAGCAGGACCGCGTCCCCCGACGACACGTCGCGGTTGGTGAACAGCGGGTAGTCGGCGCCGGCGTCGAGGTCCCGCACGACCAGCGACCGGCCGTCGACCAGCGCCTGCAGATCCTGGTGGAGGTCGGCCGCGGTCCAGGTCTCGCCGGTGAGCGAGCCGCCGCCGGTGACCAGATCGGTCGACCGCTGGAGGGTGTACTCGCGGCACTGGGCGGCGGTGCACCGGGTGTACTCGACCAGCTCGTCGCCGGCGGCCGGGTACGGGTCGGTGTTCAGGAAGCACAGCCCGCCGAGGTTCGCCGTCCGGTCCTCGAGCACCGGCTCGGTCGGCTGGGGGGCCGTGCCCTGGATCGCGTGGAGCACGTCGTCGGCGCACCCGAGCACGTACGGCTCGCCGAGCGCGTTCACCGCCACGTCGACCGACGTCGGCGTGTAGCCCTGGAGCGTGTAGTTCGACACGAGCGACCCGACGACGATCGCGCCGGAGCCGGAGTGCTCGTACAGCAGCCGCCCGTGGAGGTAGGTGTACCCGTTCGCGTCGGCGGTGAACGTGGTGCCGAACCACGCGGCGGGGTCCGCCACGCCGTCGCCGGACAGGTCGGTCGCGGTCGGGACGGCGGCCAGATCGACCACCTCGTCGATCGGCCGCGTGACGTCGGCGTTCTTGAACTGGACCGCTACCGGGACCGCGCCGGTCTGGGCGTCCGCCAGCCCGACCGACAGCGCGAGCCCGACCTCGTCGAGCACCGACCCGCCGCCGAGGTCGATCGACCGGGTGGTCAGCGCCATCACGTAGGTGTCGCCGACCCGCGAGACCCGCGGCAGGCTCGGCCGATCCCACACCCACCCGGCGAACGAGAACCGGGCCGCGTCGGTCTGGCCGTCGCAGTCCTGGTCGTGGCCGTCGCCGACGAGCTCGAGCGCCTCCGGGTAGGTCGACGGGTCGCGGTCGTCGCAGTCGCCGGGGGCCGGATCGCCCCACGTCGCCGGATCGTAGCCCCACAGCGTCACGTACGCGGCGTACAGCGGGGCGATGTCGACCGTCTGGGGCCCGGCGACGATCTGGTCCGGGTTGAACCCGTCGAGGTCCCGGTCGAAGTCGTTGTCCGCCCAGCAGTTCGTGTCGACCCCGTCGTACCAGGCGTCGTCGACCTCGTCCGGGCGGGGGTACACGGTGGCGGGGTCCACCGGGACGCTCTCGCCGTTCGCGACGATCGCCGGGTTCTCGGCGTCGAGGCAGTCCGAGAACCTCCCGAGCACCTGCCCGTCCGGCAGGGTCAGGTCCGGCGGGACGGTCCACGGCGGCTGGTTCGCGTGGTACAGCGACACGAAGTCGTTGTACGCGATCGCGATGTCGCCGCCGTCCGGCAGCGCGGGCGGCATGTAGCCGTCGCCGTCGAGGTCGAAGTCGTTGCGGTCGTCGCAGTCCTGGTCGACGCCGTCGTACCCGACCTCGGGCAGCGCCGGGTCCGGGTGGACCTCGCCGTCGAAGTCGTTGCAGTCGCCGGCGAGCGGGCCGGCCTGCCCGGACGGGGCCCACACCACCAGCCGGTCCTCGTACCCCCACGCCTCGACGTACGCCGCGAACGCCGCCGCCACGTCGATCGGCGCGCCCCCGACCAACGCCGCGTCCGGCAGGTACCCGTCCGCGTCGTCGTCGAAGTCGTTCCCGCCGTCGCAGTCGGAGTCGATCCCGTCGTACGGGACCTCGGCGTCGGCGGCGTCCGGGTGGATCGCGGCCGCGTCGGCGAACTGCGCGGGGTCGTCGGCGCAGTCGACCGCCTTGCCGACGAGCGCCTGCGGGAACGGCTCCTCCGGCTGGAGCGCGAGGTAGTCCGCCTCGGAGATCCCGGGGTACCCGTCGCCGTCGATGTCGACGAGGTCGCCGTCCGTCCCGCAGTCGTTGTCGATCCCGTCGTACGGGGTCTCGGGGAGGTCCGGGCTGCGGGCCGGGTCGTGGTCGTCGCAGTCCTTGTCGCCGAGGGACGCGCCGTCGCCGTCCTGGTCGATCGACCCCTGCTTCTCCTCGAACTGCGCCTGCGTGATGTAGGTACACGACGCCGTCGCGAGGCCGATCCACCCGAGCCGCTGGCCCATCCCTCCTCCCCGAACCGTCAGCTTAGCACCCCGCCCGGGGTCGAACCGCGGCGGAGGTGCAGGAAGTGTTCGACGTTCCCCGACCGCGCGCCGGCGACCGGAGCGTCGACCCCGCCGACCACGGTGAACCCGAGCCCGCCCGCGGCCGCGCGGACCGCCGCGATCGCCGCCGCCCGATCGTCCGGGTCGCGGACGACCCCGCCGGAGCCGACCTTGTCCGGCCCGACCTCGAACTGCGGCTTGACCAGCACCACCGCCTCGCCGCCGGGCGGGAGGATCGCGGCGATCGCCGGGAGCACCTTGACGATCGAGATGAACGCGAGGTCGGCGACCACCAGCGACACCTGTCTCTTATACACA
>JBEBJW010000660.1:0-4809 GCA_040079715.1 Myxococcota bacterium
CGCTCCGAGTCGTCCCAGCGAGCCGGGACGGCGGCCCGAAGACTCGCGTCAGGAGCGCGTGAACGCTCCCTGAAGGGAGCATTCCCGAGCGCTCCTAGCTGTCGAGGAACGTCCGGACCCGCGCGAACTGCGGGTGCTTGCGGACGAGGTCCGACAGGTGGTGCGACGCGTGCCGGAGCCCGACCCCGACCGCGCGGTCGAGCGAGCCCGGCGCGGTGCCGTGGAGCTCGACCGCCCCGTCCGGCGACAGCGACGCGCGCCGGATCGCGACCGACGCGAGGATCCGCAGCCACCGGGAGCCCGGCAGGCGGATCGACAGCCCGGTGCCGCCGATCGACGCGATCAGCGGCTTGTTCAGCCGCGGCCGATCCGGGGGCCCGACCGCCTCGGCCTCGAGGGTGACCGCACCCTCGCCCGGGATCGTGGCCGACAGCCCGGGCGCGATCCGCACCCACAGCGTGCCCCCCGGCTGCGCCTCCACCCGCACCTTCGGGTCGTGGAGCAGGTCGATCAGCGGCCCGACCGCGTGGAGCGGGTGGGCGAGCGGCGCGAGATCGATCGGCGCGGCGCCCGCGGTGAGGCGGATCTCCGCCACCGACGGCGCAGGCCCCCCGACGAACCCGACGATCAACTCGACCGGTCCCGGCGGGATCGGCGCGATCCCCGGCCACCGGAACTCGTCCGGAAGGCGGCCGGACATCCGGATCACCCCGGATTCGAACCGGGTCGCCCACCGTTCCAGAGGAAGTGTACGCAGGGGTGAAGCGGGCAGGGCGACTCCCGCTCGGATCGTAGCGCGAGTCACCCGAGATCGTCCACGACCGCCTTCAGCCGATCCAGGTCCGCGTACAGCTCGTCGACCTCCGGGCACGCCAGCAGCGCCGCCTCGAGGGTCGACAGCAGCGAGTTGCCCGGGCCGTTCGTCCCGAGCCAGTTCGCGACGAACCACACCACCTGGTCTTCGCCGCCCGCCGACACCTCGAGCGACCCCTCGGCGACGAGCCGACGGACCACCGCCTCCGCGAACCCAGCCAGGAACGGCGTCACGTCGGCGGCATAACCGGCGACGCGGCGGCTGCACCCCGGGTGTCGGCCGGGTATCTTCCGACGGCACGGACGACGGGGGGAAACGATGTTCCGGATGATCGGGCTGTGGATCGCGCTCGGCGCAGCGGGGCTGGCGGGCTGCGCCGGCGACGACACCGACACCAAGGACTCGGGGGCGGTGACGGACGTGGACGGGGACGCCGACGCCGACGCGGACAGCGACGCCGACGCGGACAGCGACACCGACGCGGACAGCGACACCGACGCGGACGCGGACAGCGACGCGGACGCCGACAGCGACACCGACGCGGACGCCGACAGCGACACCGACGCGGACGCGGACAGCGACGCCGACGCGGACAGCGACGCCGACGCGGACAGCGACGCCGACGCGGACAGCGACGCCGACGCGGACAGCGACGCCGACGCCGACAGCGACGCGGACGCGGACAGCGACGCCGACGCCGACACGGACGCGGACAGCGACGCGGACACCGACGCCGACAGCGACACCGACACGGACGCCGACAGCGACACCGACACGGACGCCGACAGCGACGCGGACGTGGACGCCGACGCCGACGCCGACACCGACGCCGACGCCGATCCGACCGATACGGCCGTGCAACCGGGGGACACCTCCCAGACCACGCCGGTGGCGGGGCGGGTCCCCGGACGACTCACCCGCTGATCGCGGCCCCGGGGCGGTCCCGGACGGGGTACGATGGCTCCGAGGCAGGAGGCACGTTCTCCCATGGGACCGCAGTCCGAGGGCCTGGTCGAGACCATCCGGAACGCGATCATCGGCGACGACTCGGTGATCGACGGGCCGTACGGTCCGCGCCGGGTCACCTACGCCGACTACACCGCCTCCGGGCGATCGCTGACGTTCATCGAGGATTACATCCGGACGAACGTCTTGCCGCTGTACGCCAACACCCACACCGAGACCAGCGGCACCGGCCTGCAGACCACCCGGTTCCGCGAAGACGCGCGGCGGATCGTGCGCCAGGCGTGCGGCGCGTCCGACGAGGACTGCGTGATCTTCTGCGGGTCCGGGGCCACCGCGGCGATCAACAAGCTCGTCGACATCCTGAACATCCGGTTGCCGGCGGACCTCGATCACCGGTACGACCTGCGGTCGTTGATCCCCCGCGAACAGCGCCCGGTCGTGTTCATCGGCCCGTACGAACACCACAGCAACGAGCTGCCGTGGCGCGAGTCGATCGCCGAGGTCGTGGTGATCGACGAAGACAGCGACGGGCTGATCGACCTCGACCTGCTCGAGCGCAAACTGATCGAGTACGCCGACCGGCCGCTCCGGATCGGCAGCTTCTCCGCCGCCAGCAACGTCACCGGGATCGGGTCGAAGGTCGGGACGGTGTCCCGGCTGGTCCACAAGTACGGCGGGGTCGTGTTCTGGGACTTCGCCGCCGCCGGCCCGTACGTGAAGATCGAGATGAACCTCGCGACCGACGGCCCGGACGGCCACCTGTCGTACAAGGACGCGATCTTCGTGTCGCCGCACAAGTTCATCGGCGGTCCGGGCACGCCCGGGGTGCTGGTGGTCAAGCGGAAGCTGCTGAACAACAGCGTGCCGAGCCTCCCCGGCGGCGGCACCGTGACCTACGTGTCGTCCGAGCGGCACACCTACATCCACGACCCCGAGCACCGCGAGGAGGGCGGCACCCCCGCGATCGTCGAGTCGATCCGCGCCGGCCTCGTGTTCCAGCTCAAGGAAGCCGTGGGGGCGGACACGATCCGCCAGCTCGAGGAGGAGTTCATCCGGACCGCGATCGGGCGGTGGTCGGCGAACCCGAACCTCCGGATCCTCGGCAACCGCAACGCGTGGCGGCTGTCGATCGTGTCGTTCGTGGTCCGCCACGGTGGCCAGTTCCTCCACCACAACTTCGTGGTCGCGCTGCTGAACGACCTGTTCGGGATCCAGGCCCGCGGCGGCTGCTCGTGCGCCGGTCCGTACGGCCACCGGCTGCTCGGGATCGACCTGACCACGAGCTGCAAGTTCGAGCGGCAGATCAACACCGGGTGCGAGGGCGTGAAGCCGGGCTGGGTCCGGGTGAACTTCAACTACTTCATCTCCGAGACCCAGTTCGCGTACCTGCTCGACGCGGTCGAGTGGGTCGCGAACCACGGGTGGAAGCTGCTGCCGCACTACCGGTTCGACGTGGCGACCGGCCAGTGGCGCCACCGCGCCGGCCAGCCGGACCCCGCGATGCGGCTGTGCCACGTCACCTACCTGAACGGCCACATGGAGTACCGGTCGCGGCGGGCGACGGAGCCCGAGAGCGCGCTCGCCGGGTACCTCGACGACGCGGACCGGATCCTCGCCGCGGCGGTCGCCGAGTACCCCGCCCTGCCGAAGGCGGCGTACGTGTCGGATCCGGCGTTCGAGGCGCTCCGGTGGTTCCCGCTCCCGCACGAGGTGGTCGACGAGCTGGTCGGGCGCGCCCCGCCGCCGCCGGCTCCCCCGTGGATCGCGCTCCGGGCCTGACGTGGAGCCGGTCACCGAGCAGCCGCCCCCGCTGCCGGAGGGGGTCGCGTCGCCCGCACCGACCGGGATGCTCGTCGTGGTGTGGATCGGCGTGTTCGCCGTGATCACCTGGGGGTTCGCGATCCTGTTCCGCCGGCTCGGGCCGCAGTCACCGCCGGACCCGGCACCCCCCGCCGACGGTGCGGATCCGCGCGGGGACGGAGCGCGTGACCCCGCCGACGACCGCGACGCGAACGGCTGATCCGCCGGTCAGGTCGCCTTGGGCGCGGTGCGGAGCTCGCGGACCGACATCCCGAGGAACACCACCAGCAGCAGCACGGTGGTCATCGGGGCGACCCAGAACGGCAGCTCGTGGTCGAAGCTCTCGATCACCATGATCGCGCCGAGCACCCCGATCGAGTACATCGCGCCGTTCTTCAGGTACGCGAACTTCGCGACCAGATCGAGCCCGCGCACGGTGAACTCGCGGACCACCAGGGCGCCGAGGCCGTTGCCGACGAGGATCAGCGGCACCGACATCGTGAACGCGAACGCCCCGATGACGCCGTCGATCGAGAACGAGGCGTCGAGCACCTCGAGGTACAGCAGCTTGCTCCACGCCGACAGGTTCGGGCCGTGCAGCCGCTCCTCGCCTTCTTCGGCGGTCTTGCGGAACCCCTCGGTGACGAAGAACGCGGTGACCCCGATCTGGGCGGCCAGCGCCATCCACGGGTTGATCTGGACCGCGTAGTAGGTGACCGCGGTGACGAACACGGCCGCCACCGCGTAGAACCACGCCGCCTGGCGGTGGACGAAGTGCTCGACCAGGAACGCGTACTTCTTCTCCTCGAGGAACAGCCACGCGAGGAACACGAAGAACAGGTACGTGCCACCGCCGAGCAGCAGGAGCGGCTTCGAGTGATGGAGGGCCTCCTCCATCGTCTTCGCGTCCGAGAACGACAGCTTGATCGTCTCGGCGAGCGTCATGTCCATGTTCGCGAGGCGGACGATCACGAACGGCAGCACGCCGCGGACCAGCACCACCGCGAACAACAGGCCCCACACGAGGAAGAACTTCCGGTAGTTCTCCGGAACGGTCTTCAACACGTGGGCGTTGACGATCGCGTTGTCGATCGAACTGATGATTTCGAACAGCGCAAGCCCGACGATGACGATGACAGCTTCAAGCATCGACGCTGCGCCACCCGTTCCCGAGTTGTCCCTGCTCTACCGCACGAGCCGGGTCTGCCGTTCCCGCCCTCCTATCCCAC
>JBEBJW010000661.1:0-4808 GCA_040079715.1 Myxococcota bacterium
GAGCTGGTGATGGCGAGCTGCTACAAAATCCGGGACCTGTCGCCGCTCGCCCGCCTCCACGTCCTGCCCGCACGACGCCCGAGCCAGCGCCACCATCGCCCGGTGGTCCGGTCGGTCCCCGGCGGCCTCTTCCGCCTGGTCGAGCAGCGGCCCGGGCTCGCTCGACCGGATCGCCGCCTCGGTCAAGCACCGGACCCTCGCCTCGCCCGCAGGCGGGTCGAACTCCCGGACCAGCGCCAGGAACGCCTCGGCGGAGGAGCCCGGGCGCACCGTCAGCAACCCGAGCCGCACCACCAGCGTCCAGTCGCGATCGCCGGCCACCGCCGGGCCCATCCGCTCCAGGAACGAGGCGATCCGGCTGGTGAACCCGCACTGTCCCATCGTCCGGGTGTAGGCGAAGTACGGCATCGTCAGCGCCGGGCTGGCCAGCAGGGCGACGCGACGAGCCTCCTCGGCGATCTCGACCGCATCGGGCATCGCAAATCGCTCCCACGCAGCCTTGACGCTCACCACCAGCTCCAGGCACCGGCGGTCCAGCGGCAGCGGCTCGAGCGCCGCCAGCACGGTCGGATCACGCCCACACACATCGAGCGCGGGGCCGGCGACCTCCACCAGCGCATCGGGACCGATCGCGGCGGAGCGGGCCGCCTGCACCCACATCTTCCAGGCCCACCGGGCGTTCGGCGCGTGGTGGACCGCGTGGCGGGCGTGGGCGAGCTGCTGGTCCGGTCGACCGACCAGCCCGTAGAACGCCATCGCCCGCTCCCACGCCTCCCGCGACGCCGGGACGAACTCGATCTCGGCGTGCGCCACCCGGAGCCCCCGCTCGACCAGCTGCCGAACCTGCGCCTCGGAGTACCGCCCCGCCACCCGCGCCACGTGCCACGGGTCGGTACGCACCCGGTCGAGCGAGCGCAGCAGCCCGTCGAAGTCCGATCCGCCGACCAGCCGGACCAGCCAGTCGCCCGGGTCCAGGTCCTGCAGCCGCTCGAGCCCGCCGCCCAGTGCGGCCCATCGCTCCTGCAGGGCCCTCACGCCCGGATGCCGGCCGAGCCCGTCGCCCACCAGCGCCCGCGCTGCGTCCGCGCTCACGCCCCGCTCCACCGCCTCGCTCGCTCGCAGCACGGTGTCCGGGTCGTCCCGGAGCGCGACCGCGCGCGAAGCCGAGGCGGCGCAGCCTTCGGGGGACGAGGCCAGGTCCGCCAGCAGGAGCTGCGCCTCCGGGTCGTCCGCCGCGCGCGGGTCCTGCCCGAGCGCGCGGGCCCAGATCCTCGCGTCGACCAGCCGGTCGTCCTCGACCAGCCACGACGCGAAGTCCACCGCCGTGATCCACTCGTCGACCGCCCGGTCAGCGAGCGCTGGCGGCGCCTCCCTCCGCGCCTCGCTGCCGATCTCCCACCACGCTCGCGCCAGAGCCGCCATCTCGCCGGAGTATCCGCTCAGGGCTGCCCAGGCGGTCCGATCCCCGCCGTCCCGCGCGTGAACCCGGGCGGCAACGTCCCCCCGGCGTGCAGGAACCGCTCGACGTGCGCGCTCCACCCTGCCTCGTCCGCCTCGGTCCAGGTCGCCCGCCCATCGCGCGCGAGCGCCCGGAGCGCGTGCACCGCTTGGAGGACCTGCGCCGCCACCGGCAGCGCCTCGGACGACCAGCTCGCCCAGGCCTCGCCGCCGCGCTCGGGCTCCCGGTCCACCGTGCCGAGGTCTCGGACCGCCCCTTCGATCTCCAGGCGCAGGTCCGCCTCGTCCAGGATCTCCGAGGCCCGCTCGCTCTGGAGCAGCCGGGGTCCGGTGTTGTGCGGGTCGTGGCCGTCGGGGCCCGTCCCCTGGTCCGCCGTGCCCCCGAACCAGTCCGGACCGGGGCTGCCGTACATCGTGAACCCCCGACCGCACCGAGGGCACACGCAACGCAGCTCCCGCACCACCGGCACCTCGCGGGGCGGTCCCCGATACCCGAACGAGGTCCGCACGTACACGTGGATGCCGCACTTCGGGCACACCCGAGACCGCGCCGCGATCTTCACCTCGGCCCGCGCAGCGGCCGGTCCGAGGATCAGCCCGTCCGAAGCTTCCTTCGTCATCAACGACTCACGTAACGTACCGCCCTGGCCACCGGAGGTCGCAGGAGCGCTCTCCTCGACGCGAGCGAGACCTCACCCGCGCGTGAACCCGGGCGGCAACGTCCCCCCGGCGTGCAGGAACCGCTCGACGTGCGCGCTCCACCCTGCCTCGTCCGCCTCGGTCCAGGTCGCCCGCCCCTCGCGCGCGAGCGCCCGCAGCGCGTGCACCGCCTGGAGCACCCGCGCCGCGATCGGCAGCGCCTCGGACGACCAGGTCTCCCACGCCGGGCCTCCGCGGTCGGGTGCGGGCGCCCTCGACACGTCCTGCAGGGCCCGGTCGATCTCCCGCCGCAGGTCCGCCTCGTCCAGGATCTGCGACGCGAGCTCGCGCTGGAGCAGCCGAGGGCCGGTGTCGTTGGGGTCGTTGCCGTCCGGACCGGTCGCCTCGTCCGCGGTCCCGCCGAACCAGTCCGGACCGGGGCTCCCGAACATCGTGAACCCCCGGCCGCACCGGGCGCACCCGCAGCGCAGCTCCCACGCGACCGGGACCTCGCGGGGTGGGCCCCGGTAGCCCAGGGTGGCCCTCACGTACACGTTCACCGCGCACCTGGGGCAAACCCTGGCGCCGGCTGCGATCACCAGCTCGGACCTCGAGGCCGCAGGTCCGAGGATCAGCCCGTCCGAAGCTTCCTTCGCCATCACCGCGCACGTAACGTACAGCCCCCGTCGGTGCAGGAGCTCCAGGGGCAGCCGGGTGGAGCGGTGGCAGACCCTGTCCCTCGACGAGCCGAGCAGGGCCTTCGACCCGTCGCGCTACCCCACCGACCTCGCCGGCGACGGCTTCCACACCCAGGTGGAACCGGCGATGGAGCTGCACCATGGCGAGGTCGCTCGAGCGACCTCGGCGTGGTGTGGGTGCTGACGCCGGGGTAGGAGGGCGGCCATGTCCGACTACTCCACGCTCGCCGACGCGCTCGCCGACCCCTCCGCTCCCACCGCGATCCGGGTCGAGAACGGCGAAGACCCGGGCGAGCTCCTGAGTCGACTCGACCAGTTCGGCTCGCTGCGCCGCCTGTACCTCCGCAGCGGGCTGCCCGCCGGGATCCCGGTCGTCGCGCCGCCCCCGTCGCTGGTGGAGGTGGAGCTGGTGGTCCGGTCCCTCGAGCCCGAGCTGGACGCGCTCTTCGCCGCCTGGCCCCAGCTCGAGACGCTGGAGGTCTGGGGCCAGCACCTGGCGACCGGGACCGTCCCGCCCTCGATCGCGCGGATGACCCGCCTCCGGGAGCTGACGCTGGTGTCGTGCGGGATCGCGGATCTGCCGCCCGAGCTCGGCGCGCTCGGCGCGCTGCGGTCCCTGGTCGTCCGCGGCTGCCCGCTGAGGTCGTTCCCGCTGGCGATCACCCGGATCCCCGCGCTGGAGCGGCTCGCGCTCGCCGCCGAGCTGGTGGGGCTGCCGGACGAGCTCGCCCGGATGACCTCGCTGCGGGCGCTGGACCTGACGGGCTCGCTGAACAAGGGCCTGGCCGGCTCGGACGCGACGTTCGTGAACCCGGTCCCGGCGGTGATCGGCCGCCTGACCGGGCTCGAGTCGCTCGGCCTCGCGCAGTGCGGCGTGAACAGCGAGCTCGCCGCGCTCGCCCCCCTGGTCCACCTGAAGCGGCTGGACGTGTCGTGGGGGTCGATCGCGGACCTCGGCGGGCTCGGGCCCCTGGTCGCCCTCGAGGAGCTGGTGATGGCGAGCTGCTACAAAATCCGGGACCTGTCGCCGCTCGCCCGCCTGCCCCGCCTGCGCAAGCTCGACCTGAGCCGGAACCACTACCTCAAGGACGCGTCGGGGATCGCCGCGATGACTGCGCTCGAGGAGCTCGACATCGACGGCTGCAGCAAGATCTCCAGCCTCCAGCCGATCCTGGAGCACCCGACGCTGAAGGTCCTCGTGGCCGGCGAAGCGGTGCTGTCCCGCTGGGAGCAGCGCCAGCGCCTCGTGGGGATGCCCCCGGTCGAGGTCGTGATCGGCCAGCTCGACAGCGACGACCTGGCGACCGTCACCCGAGCGCTCGCGCTGATCACCACCCGGGTCCAGCTCGACAGCGCCGAGCGCAGCGCGGCCTTCGCGGTGTTCGGGGTGAAGAAGGGCAGCCGCATCGCGGACGTGCCGCCGGTGGACCGCGCCCTCGCGCGGTGGGGGGCGGAGCTGCCGAGCCCGCTGCTGCTGGAGGTCGCCCGGATGGGCCTGGTCTCGATCCTCGACGACCTGCGCCCCACCGTCACCGCGATCGGGCTCCTGGCCGACCGGAGGGCCGAGCCCGAGCAGCACGAGATCGCCCGTCAGTTCCACCAGGCCTGCCAGTACTACGACTCCGGGCACCGGTCGTGGGACGACACCGTGCTCGACCACCTGATCGAGGACCTGTTCCCGCGGTTCCTGCCGGGCCCGCTCCTCACGCTGCTGGAGCCGCTCGGCACCGACGCGCTGTCGTCGGAGTCCGGCGACGCGATGGACGCGCTGTTCGTCGCCGCCCTCGGCCAGACGGAGGACCGGGCCCCGGAGGTCCAGCAGAAGCTGATCGAGAAGTTCTGCAGCTACGCCGAGGACATGATCGGGTACGACCACGCCGAGCTGGTCCAGGGGCTCCAGGAGCAGATCGCAGCGGTCGATCCCGAGTCCGCCGCGCGCATCGCCGAGCGGCTGGGGGCGCTGTCGGGTCAGGTGGCCCTGCAGGCGGAGATCGAGGGCGCCCGCTCGGTCGA